>NZ_KI272873.1:59260-66806 GCF_000469505.1 Leptotrichia sp. oral taxon 215 str. W9775
TTTAATTTTTACTATTTTGAAACAACCTCTTTTAGATTAAGATTATTTTCTCTTCAATTAATTTTATACCAGCAATTTACCATGTACATCTATCGCCTTATATGCTGGACGTATAATCTTCTTATCACTTGTAATCTGCTCGATTCTGTGGGCATTCCAGCTTGCTATTCTGGCAAGGGCAAATAGCGGAGTAAAAATATTTGTTGGAATGTTGAGAAGCTTATAAACAAATCCTGAATATAAATCAACATTTGCACATATTTCAAAACCTTCCCCTTTAATTTCCTTACCTATTTCCTTTGTAAATTTTTCCACATTGCTGAACAGTTCAAATTCTTCAAGCTGGCCTTTTTCTTTTGCAAGCTCATAGGCTTTTTTCTTTAAAATAACAGCTCTCGGATCTGAAAGTGTATAAATTGCATGTCCCATTCCGTAAACCTTGCCACTTCCGTCAAATGCTTCACCCATAAATATTTTTCTTATATACTCCTTCAGAAATTCTTCGTTAGTGTAACTGCAATTCTTCTTTATATCCTCAATCATATTGGAAACCATACAGTTTGCCCCTCCGTGTAAAGGCCCTTTAAGTGAACCTATAGATGCGGAAACTGAAGAATATGTATCTGTTCCTGTTGAAGAAACAACATGCGAAGTAAATGTGGAGTTATTTCCTCCTCCATGTTCAGCATGAATAAGGAGTATCAAATCAAGTATTTCAGCCTCCAGAGCAGTAAAACTGCTGTCAGGTCTCAGCATATGAAGTATATTCTGGGCAATACTGTATTCCTTTACAGGATTATGAATAATAAAACTTTGCTTAAAATGCTTATGATTTACAGCATGATAGCTGTAAACCAGAAGGCTTGGAAACTTTGCAATAAGATGAAGAGCCTGATTAATCAAGTTTTCAAGCGAAGTATCATCAGGATTTTTATCAATAGTGTAAAGACATAAAACTGTTCTCTGAAGCTGGTTCATTATATCTTTACTCGGCTGCCTTAAAATAAAATTTTCTATAAATTCATCAGGCAGTGTACGATATTCTTTTAATGTACTGTTAAACATCTTAAGTTCAAAATTTGTAGGAATTTTCCCAAAAAGTAATAAAAACATTGTCTTTTCAAAGGAAAAAAACTTCTCTTTTCCAAATTCCTTCAAAATATCTTCAATAAGGAATCCTCTATAATAAAGTCTTCCTTCTTCAGGAATTTTCTTACCTTCCTGAACACTATATCCTTGGACAGATCCTATTTTTGTAAGTCCGACAAGAACCCCTGTTCCATTTTTGTTACGTAGCCCTCTTTTTACATCCAGTTCATCATACAGTTCTTCAGAAATGAAGTTATTCTCATGTATGAGATTACACATTTCCTTTATAAAATCACTTTTCATGGTTTTCCTCCTAATTTAAATGAACTAAAGATTTTCAATAATTTTTTCAGTAAATTCAGTTGTTGAAGCTGTTCCCCCCAAATCTGCAGTTTTCACATTTGAAACTTCCAATGTTTTTAATACGGCCTTCTCTATTTTGTCAGCATAATCATTAAGATTCATATATTTCAGCATTTCAATTCCTGAAAGTATAAGAGCAAGGGGATTTGCCTTATTTCGGCCTGCAATATCAGGTGCCGATCCATGCACAGCTTCAAATATTGCAATGTCATCTCCTACATTTGCTCCGGGAGCAATTCCAAGGCCACCTACAAGCCCTGCCACAAGATCCGAAAGAATATCTCCATATAAATTCATCGTTACAATAACCTTATATTTTTCAGGTCTGCTTACAAGCTGCATACACATATTGTCAATTATTGTTTCTTCAAGTGTAATTCCAGGGTATTCCTCTGCAACTTTTCTTGCAATTTCAAGGAAGAGACCATCTGTCAACTTCAGGATATTAGCCTTGTGGACAACTGTAACCTTATCCAGATTATTATTTTTAGCATATTCAAATGCTGATTTTATTATTCTGTGGCTTCCCTTTTCTGTAATTCTTTTAATTGCAATAGCAGTGGTCTTTTCTTCATTCTCATACTGTTCTTCACCTATATAAATTCCTTCTGTATTTTCCCTGAATATTACAATATCAACATTTTCAAATCTTGTCTTTACTCCAGGTAAATTTCTGCATGGTCTTATATTTGCGTAAAGGTCGTATTTTTTTCTCAAATATACATTTATACTTCTGAATCCTTTTCCAATCGGTGTTCCAATAGGTCCCTTTATGGCAATTTTATTCTTTTCCACACTTTTATAAAGACTTTCAGGTATCAGTTCCCCTGTTTTTTCATATACTTCTGTCCCTGCATTTTCTGTTTCAAAACTGATAGGAACTCCTGCAGCTTCAAAAATATTTTTTAAACTTTCTGATATTTCAGGTCCGATACCGTCTCCTGGTATTAATGTAACTATTTTATTCATAAACAAACCTCCATATATTTTTCAAAACCTCAATTTTACTACCCTGTGAATTCTTTCTGTCTAAAACTCATCTGACATGGCAAATGACAGATATCCTCCATAACCCAGTATCTTTAATTCTCTTTCTGATCCATTAAATTTAACTTTAAATTCTGTATTTTTTGTTTTGTTTTTTACTATAAATTCTCCCTTTTCCAGAGATTCTTTTATGTTTGTCAATTCCAGTTCATCATATTCATCAATTGAGTCATAATCTGCAGAACTGATGAATTCCAATGGAAGAATTCCACTGTTTATAAGGTTGGCTTTATGTATTCTTGCAAATGATTTTGCTATTACAGCCTTTATACCAAGATAAAGTGGAAGAAGTGCCGCATGTTCCCTGCTCGAACCTTGACCATAGTTATCTCCACCTACAATAATTCCACCATTATTCTTTTCAGCTCTTTCCTTAAAATCAGGAATTATAGTCTGAAAACAGTGTTCAGAAAGTTTAGGTATATTAGATCTGAAAGGAAGTAATGCCGCATTGGAAGGACATATATCATCTGTTGTTATATTATCCTTTGTTTTCAATATCACTTTCTTTGTAAAACTGTCCTGTAACTTTTCTCCAACTGGAAATGGCTTTATATTTGGCCCCATTATTATTTCTACATTCCCTCTTTCCTTTTTATCAGCAGAAGGATAAATATAATAATTATCTGAAACATCATATTTTTCAGGGAAATCTACTTTTATTTCATCTCCCAGTTCCCTAGGGTCTGTAAGATACCCTGTCAACGCTGATGCTGCCGCTGTTTCTGTACTTACTAGATAAACTCCTGCATCCATTGTTCCACATCTTCCCTTAAAGTTTCTGTTAAATGTTCTCAATGATATTCCATTTGATTTAGGTGCCTGCCCCATTCCTATACATGGTCCGCAGGCTGCTTCAAGAAGTCTTGCTCCTGCAGCAATAAACTTTGACAATGCTCCATTTTCAGAAACCATTTTCATAATACTGCTTGATCCTGGAGATAAAACAAGACTCACATCAGGATGTACCTTTTTCCCATCCAGAATAGCCGCCAGCTTCATAAAATCAGAATAGGAAGAATTTGTACACGAACCGATTGCTATCTGATCCACCTTTATCTTTTCTTCAGGTATTTCATGAACATTATCAGGACTATGCGGAAAAGCCGCAAGAGGTACAAGTTCATCCAGATTTACAACTAATTTTTCATCATACTCTGCATCTTCATCAGGCATCATTTCTATAAAATCCTCTTCCCTGGACTGCTTTTTGAAAAAATCCCTTGTCAGTTCATCACTTGGAAATATCGATGTAGTCGCCCCAAGTTCAGCTCCCATATTTGTAATGGTAGCCCTGTCCTCCACTGAAAGACATTTTATCCCTTCTCCGGTGTATTCCATCACATATCCTACTCCACCTTTAACAGTAAGCTTTCTTAAAACGTGAAGAATTATATCCTTTGCAGATACCCATGGCTGCAGTTTTCCCTTCAGTTCAATATTATAAACTTTTGGAGCCTTCAGATAGTAAAGTCCTCTAGCCATTCCTATGGCAACATCAAGTCCTCCTGCTCCTATTGCAATCATTCCAAGTCCTCCACCTGTAGGAGTATGACTGTCAGAACCAATTAATATTTTTCCAGGTTTTCCAAATTTTTCAAGATGTAATCTGTGGCATATTCCGTTCCCAGGTTTTGAAAAAATAATGTTATGTCTTGCTGCAGATGTTTTTATAAATTCATGGTCATCTGCATTTTCAAAGCTTGACTGAAGCATATTGTGATCTACATAAGCTACAGAAACTTCTGTTGCAACATCTTCTATATTCATGGAATTCAACTGAAGATACGCCATTGTTCCTGTTGAATCCTGTGTCAAAGTCTGATGAACTCTGACAGCGATTTCATTTCCCGCTTTTAACTCACCTTTTATCAAGTTATTGCTTAATATTTTATAGGTTAAGTTCATTCCCATAATTAGATTTCCTCCCAAATTTCATTTTATTTTAGTATCAATGAAATTATTATATAACTTTTAATTTACCCTAGTCAATAAATTCCCATGAAAAGCCCATATATTTTCATTATTAAAAAATCTATTATATATATCTTTAAAAGATAAAACTATATACAATTAATATAATTACAAAAAAAAGAACTGTTGCAGAAAATGGAATTTCCCATTTCCAAACAGTTCTTCTGTATTTTTTATTTTACATTATTTTTTTTGAACATCTAAAACTAATGTTTCTCCAGCTACAGCATTTCCTGATTCTACACCATTTAATGCTCCAAATTCATCTGAATTTGAAATAATTACAGGAGTAATTATTGATTTAGCATTTTCCTTTAAGAAATCATAATCATACTTAATTAGAGGAGTTCCTTTTTTTACAACATCTCCTTCATTTACTAATCTTTCAAATCCTTTTCCTTCAAGTTTTACTGTATCCATTCCAAAGTGAACGAATATTTCTAATCCTGAAGGTGTTACAATACTGAACGCATGATTTGTTTCAAATATTTTTTCAAGTTTCCCATCTGCAGGTGCTAACATTACTCCTGATTCTGATGGCTCAATAGCTATTCCATCCCCTATCATTTTTTGAGCAAAAACTTCATCAGGTACTTCTGATAAAGGTAAAAGCTTTCCTGAAATTGGTGCAAATACCTTTCCATTAAATTCTTGTGTTTCAGCTTCTTTTTTCCCTTTGAATAAATCGAATAAACCCATTTTAGACCTCCATAAAATTTTATTATATAATTAACATTGTTTAATATATATATAAATGTACCATATAAAGAATAAATAGTCAATGAATAAATAGCCAATTTTTTCTTTATTTATAACTATTTTGATTTATAATCATTCTTACATTTCCAATTATAATTCAAATAATTTTTCAAAGGCATTTTTTGAAACTGCAATAAACTTCATAAGATCATCCTGAGTAAACGTTGCTTCTTCTCCAGTTCCTTGAATTTCAATAAATTCTCCCTTGTCATTCATAATAATGTTCATATCCACATCTGCCTTGGAATCTTCTTCATATTCCAGATCAAGCAGTATGTCATTTTTTATTTTTCCAACACTAATTGCGGCTACTTTGGAAATTATCGGTATTTCATTCAGCTTTCCGTCATCAATTAGCTTTTCTATGGCAAGTTCCATAGCAAGATACGCTCCCGTAATTGAAGCAGTTCTTGTTCCACCGTCTGCCTGAATTACATCACAGTCTATTATAATCGTTCTTTCTCCGAGCTTACTCAAATCAATTGATGAACGTAATGCCCTTCCAATCAGACGCTGTATTTCCATCGTCCTTCCGGCAACCTTTCCTTTTGAAGCTTCCCTCTGAACACGATTATTTGTTGCCCTTGGAAGCATACTGTATTCTGCAGTTATCCAACCCGTTCCACTTCCTCTCAGAAAGGGTGGAATTTTTTCCTCAACTGTCGCATTACATATAACTTTTGTATTTCCAAATTCTATCAGTACAGACCCTTCAGGATGCATTATATAATTTTTTGTTACCCGTACTTCTCTCATTTCATCATTTTTTCTACCAGTTCTCACTAAAATATCTCCTCTTCCTGCTTAAACCAAAAGCAAAATAAACTTTCGAAATAAATTTCTAATGTCTGTCATTATTTTCCCTTATAAAGAGGAAACTTTTCTGCCAATTTCAAAACTTCATTTTTAACTTCTGCTATTTTTTCATCATCATTAACATTTTCCAATACTTTAATTATCATTTCAGCTATCTGGACAGCTTCATCTTCCTTCATTCCCCTTGCTGTTATTGCCGGAGTTCCAAGTCTTATTCCACTTGTTATGAAGGGTTTTTCCGGATCATTTGGAATAGAATTTTTATTACAAGTTATTCCTGCCTTTTCAAGACCTTCTTCAGCCATTTTTCCTGTAACTCCCTTAGGTCTTAAGTCTACAAGCATTAAATGATTGTCAGTACCGCCACTTACTATTCTCAATCCACCTTTTACAAGGGCATCTGCCATAGCTTTTGCATTTTTCACAACCTGTTTCTGATATTCTTTAAATTCAGGTGACAATGCTTCCTTAAATGCCACTGCCTTTGCGGCTATTATATGCATTAACGGACCACCTTGGATTCCCGGGAATATTGCCTTATCAATTTTTTTAGCTATTTCTTCATTATTTGTAAGGATTATTCCACCACGAGGCCCTCTCATTGTTTTATGAGTTGTTGAAGTTACAATGTCGGCATATTCCATTGGATTTGGGTGTTCTCCTGCCGCTACAAGTCCGGCAATGTGTGCCATATCCACCATTAAATAAGCTCCAACTTCATCAGCAATTTCCCTAAACTTCTTAAAATCAATTACTCTTGAATAAGCACTTGCCCCTGCAACTATTATCTGCGGTTTTTCCTGAATGGCAAGTCTTCTTATTTCGTCATAATCCAGCATTTCTGTTTCAGGATTTAATCCATATTCAATTCCTACGTAATTTTTCCCTGAAAAGTTTATTTTATATCCATGTGTCAAATGGCCACCTGAACTTAGTCCCATTCCAAGAATTTTATCTCCTGCTTCCAGCAATGAAACATAAACTCCCATGTTAGCCTGTGATCCTGAGTGTGGCTGAACATTTGCAAATTTCGCCCCAAAAATTTTCTTCAGTCTGTCAATTGCCAGCTGTTCCACAGTATCTGCATTTGCACATCCCCCATAATATCTTTTTTCAGGATATCCTTCCGCATATTTATTTGTAAATACAGAACCTGCAGCCTCCATAACTGCCTTTGATACAAAATTTTCTGATGCTATTAATTCTATTCCTTCTTCCTGTCTCTTTTCTTCTTCCACTATTGCGTTATACACTTCTAAATCGCAATTCTTAATATATTCCATATATCCTCCCTATCGGTTGCTTTTCTTCATTATAACAAAAAAAGCTGAATTTATCCAGCCTTCTTTATCACAATTTTATTTATTACACAATATAGCTTTTATCCTTTGGGTATTTGCATAAATATTATAACATAAATTACTAATTTGTAAAATTACAAAATACACATCAGTTAAATCAGTATTTGGTGCGAATGTTCGCACTAATTTAAACCATA
>NZ_KI272874.1 GCF_000469505.1 Leptotrichia sp. oral taxon 215 str. W9775
TCCCTGTGCCATCTAACTTCTGAATCCTTCTTCAGTTTTTCAAACAACTTCTCTTTTCCTTCCTCCTTCGCCTTAAGGTCTGCAACTTCAGATTCCAGTTGAGCCTTCTGTGCTTCAAATTCCCTTTTCTTCTGTGCTTCTTTCTCAAGCAAATCATTGAACTTGTTTTCTATCGAGTTCAGACTTGCCTCCAGACTTTGTTTCTTTTCTGCTGAATAGCTTACTGTTGCCATTATAAATAAAGCTGACAGCAAAAGCATTTTTCTTTTCATAGTTTTCCTCCTTTAATATAGCATTACTTCACATAACATTATTTATTCTATTTAATATTGTTATTTATGATAATAAAATAATATTTATTAATTAAGTTTTTATTATATTTCTATATAAGTAATTTGTTATTTCTGTTTTTTTTATTATATATTTCTTTTTTTTTAGTTATAGCATATTATAGCATATTTTAAGATTATTGTATCTAGTTGTTTTTATCATCTTATATATTTTTTTTATGAAAAAATTGTAAATTATATTTTTAATATATCATTCGTTCATTTAAACAATTATTTTTATTTATTTATATTCTACTTTATATTTTCATACACAGAATTTTCTATTTTTACTGTGGTAAAATTAGAAATAAAACCATAGGAGGTACTCAACATGAAAAAATCAAAATTATTATTGGCAGCTGTTCTTATTTTCTGCTCATTAAACAGTTCATCGTCAAATTTATCTTCTTCAAATTCAAAGAAAACATCAAAACCTGCACAGATATCCAAAACTTCAGAAAATAAAGATGTTTTTAGAAATATCAGTAAATCTGAGCTGGATGCAATAGGAGAAAAAATCTTCAAAAATGAAGCAGGAGGGGCAAAAAGTAATCTTGTTTACTGGAATGAAGGCGAAAACTTTCCTTCACTTGGAATAGGCCATTTCATATGGTATAAGGAGGGGGAACCTGGAATCTTTGAAGAAAGTTTTCCTCAGTTAGTGGAATACATAAAAAATAAAAATATCAAGTTACCAAAAATAATGGTGAAAAATAAGTATTCTCCATGGAAAAGCAGACAGGAATTAAATAATTTAAAAAACAGTAAAAATGCTGACATTGAGGAACTGACAAATTTTCTGTATAACAATAAGGATTTACAAGTTATGTTTATCTTCAAGAGACTTGAAGCTTCCCTTGAAAAAATGCTTGAAGCCTCTGATAATAAGGAAAATGTAAAAAAACAGTTTTACAGGGTGTCTAATTCGCCAAATGGACTTTATCCGCTAATTGACTATGTCAACTTTAAAGGGGAAGGAACTAATCCAAAAGAAAGATACAACGGCCAAGGCTGGGGACTGCTGCAAGTATTGGAAAATATGAAAGGAACTGAAACAGGAAAAGCTGCTCTGACTGAATTTTCCAATTCTGCAAAATTTGTACTTCAACGTAGAGTAAATAACTCAGATCCTTCAAAAAATGAGAAAAAATGGCTTCAGGGATGGTTTAACAGATGTAATACTTATGCAGAATAAAAAAGGTGTACTGTACCCAAAATCTTGAACACAAGATAGGAGGTGCAGTACAATAGTGTATATTTTCCTATCTATTTACATTTCTTAAATTCTTTAAAAATAGCTTTTCTGCATATTTGAAATTTGAATTAAGCATAAAAAAATACTATGACATACTTTGAAAAAATCGAGGTAAAATATAAATATAACAAAATAAATTTTTAACTTGCGACACTTAAATAACTATTAAAGACAGGTGATAAGTTATGGATTATGCTGAATTAAAAAAATTAATGAAAAATCAGAAGGATGAAATGACAACTCTTGAAAGGACAAAAGCTTACAATGCAGGACAGGAGGTGGACTATCTTCCATTTATGTTACATGCCCCCGATTATGCAATGGCAAATATTTTTGGATATACCAGCACAGACTACAACAGTGACTTTGAAACAAGAATTAAAATCATTGAAGCAATGCGTACAAGATTTGGAATAGACAACCTATCTGTAGGGCTTACCCTGAGAACTCTTGGTGCTACCGTAGGTTCCAAGCTTCACTATCCTAAAAATGGTATTGATTATGTGGAAGACCACATACTTAAGGATTATAAGGATATGGCCAGTCTTAAAGAAATTGATCCTCGAAAGGATAAGACTCTTTCATCTATTCTGGAAACTGCAAAAAGGCTGAAGGATAAATTTCCGGATATGAATATAACAACACGGTCTGCAGGTCCTATTTCTACTGCTGTGTCTATAAGACCTATTGAATCTTTACTTAAAGATACAAGAAAAGATCCTGAAAATCTTCATAAATTATTGGAATTCTGCACTAGAAATTCATTGAGATGGTTTGAAGTTTTCAAGGAGGAAATAGGTGCTGTAGGAACAAGTTTTTCTGATCCTGTGTCATGTATGGATGTTATAAGCAAATCCCAGTTTGATGAATTTTCCTTACCATATATTAAAAAAATGATAGAAGGAATTTACAAAATTATGGGAAGGAAGCCAGGTTCCCACATTTGTGGAAAAACTAACAAAATATGGACTGATTTAGCTGATGCAGGACTTTTTTTCTTCAGTGTGGATAACTGTGAAGACCTGCACGAAGTAAAACTTACAGTTGGAGACAGGATGCAGATAGCAGGAAATGTTCCTCCTGTAGATGTTATGCTTTACGGAACAATTGATGATGTAATTAATTCATGTAAAGAATGCATAAAAAAATGTGCAGATAGTCCAAAAGGATTTATTCTGGCCACAGGCTGCCAGCTGCCTATTGGAACTCCTGAAGAAAACGTAGATGCATTCATATATGCCGCAAGAAAATACGGAAGAGGGGCAAAACTGGGGCAGATGCCCAAAGGAATACAGGAAGAAGAATAAAAGTTTAAAATTGGAGGAAAACCGGACTAATGATAATACAAATAATTTCAGGATTTCTTGGAGCAGGAAAAACTACATTCATAAATAAATATATATCAGGAAATAAAGGAAAAACCGTTATTATCGAAAATGAATTTGGAAAAATAGGACTCGATAAGAAACTGATACAGGGAAATATTCCTGTCAGGGAAATAAATTCAGGATGTATATGCTGCAGCCTTGTTACTGATTTCAGGGAATCAATCAGAGCAATTATGGATGAATTTTCTCCCGAAAGGATAATTATAGAACCTTCTGGAGTTGCACAGCTGTCAGATATTTTGAAGGTATGTAACTTTTTTAACAGGGAATATGGTATTGAAATATCAGACAAAATAGTGATAGTTGATATTGAAAGTTTCGAAGACTGTCTTGAAGATTTTGGAAACTTTTATGTTGACCAGATTGAAAATGCAAGCATTATAATGTTCAGCAATATTGAGGAAGTGGAAAGCGACGCTATCGACAGAATTATACTTAAAATGAGGGAGATAAATCCGGAAGCATCTATTTTCAAGGAAGACTGGAGAAAAATTACAAGTGAAGAAATAGAAGCCATCCTTGAAGAATCTAGAAAAAATATAGTAAAAGCTAGAGAAACTGATAATTCTGATAAAACACATTCTTCAGATGAACATCATCATCATCCTGCAGACAATATTTTTGAATCTGTATCTTTCAGCAATATAAAGAGTTTTTCTGAAAAAGATATGGAAGAATTAAAGGAAAAAATTGCCGAAGGATATTTTGGTAAAGTTATAAGGGCAAAGGGAATTATCCCTTCAGATTCTGAAGAAAGCTCAGAAAACTTTAGATACTGGCATTTTGACAGTAATCTGTCTTCATTTAATTTTGATAAGATGAAAATGGAAAATTTACCAAACTTTGATTCAGGTGATAAATCAGGAAATGTAATATTAATAGGAAGCAACCTTAAAAGAAATAAGATAGAAAAATATTTTTTAAAGTAATAACATATACAATTTCATATTTTTATATAGTGATATTTTTACAATATTGAAAAGGGAATCCGGTTTGAATCCGGAACAGCTCACTCTACTGTATTATGGACGAAAATCTCAATAACCACTCTTTCCGGGGAAGGTGAGATTTAAGGAAGAAGTTAAGTCAGGAGACCTGCTATATAATTTAATACAAATTTTTCGGTGGGGAAAAATAGATTTGATTAATTGTCTATTTTTGTCCATTTTTTTATTATTTAATCATAATATTTCAGAAATTTCATCTTGCAGGCAGAAGGACAGTAAATAATAATAAAAATTATAAAATTTGATATTACAACTTATTATAGAAGGAATTTTACATGAACAGAAATGATCAAATGACACCGATGGAAAGACTTGGAGGTTTTCTGACCGGAGGTGATATGGACAGAATACTTGCAATGCCACTTATATGCTCAATGTCAGGAAAATGTGCAGGAATGACTCACAAGGAAAAGAGATCTACTGCAGAAAATGAGGCAAAATGCCAGATTGAAGCATATAACAGATTTGGAAACGACGTTCTTATTGCTGAATATGGTCTTCATACTGTAGGAAAAAGCCTTGGAAGTAAAATGAGTGACCCGGAAGATGCAGTTCCTGCAATAGTCGACCATGTTTTAAAGGATTTGGCAGATATTGACCAGCTTGATTTTGAAAAGGTAAAACTGAAAAACAGCAAGGATTTCCAGCTGCATCTTGAATGTGCAAAAATTCTGATTGACAGAATGGGAAAGGAAGTTCCTACCGGAACTCTTATATCAGGTCCGCTTACTGCTGTTGCCAGCATATATCCCGTAGAAAAGCTTTTAAAGGCTCTCAGAAAAAGAGGGGAAGATGTACATAAACTTATGCGTCTATGTACTGATGCATTGAAGGAAGTTCATAATGAATTTGTCAATGTAGGTTCCATGATATTATTTTGTGAACCGATAGCTTCAGGATCTATAATTTCACCTAAAGATTACAGGGAATTTGTACTTCCATATACAATAGAGCTTATGGAAAACATACATGACCACAAAGGAATGGTATGTTACCACATTTGCGGAGACACTAAGAAAATTATTCCTGAAATGCTGAAAACTAAACCTGACATGATAAGTATAGATAACAGGGTACCGATAGGATTTGCAAAGGAACTTATTCAACCTTACATGCCTCTTGTAGGAAATGTGGATCCTGTGGAAACTATGATACTTGGGACTCTTGAAAATGTTGATAAGGCTGTAAAACACTGTATAAAAGAAGCTTATGACAGCAAAAACGGATATATTTTATGTACAGGATGTGATTTAAATGGAAATATTCCTCTGGAAAATCTTGATGCATTTATGAATGCCTCCAGAAAATACGGAAAATTCCCTATAAATCCATCAAACTGGGAATAATTGAAAATAATTAAATAATAAAATAAGTTTAAACTGCTGATATTTAACTGAATTTAGAAACATTACTTAAAAAATAGGGAGGAATTAAAATGGCTAAATCAAAAGAAGAATTGCTGGAAAAATTATCAGAATGTGTTGTTGAAATGGAAGATGAAGAAGTTGTAGATGTGGCAAATGAATATGTGGAATCAGGATATCCTGCACTTGACGGTATAATGGAAGGGCTTGTAGATGGAATGAATAAAGCAAGTGACTTATACGATGAGGAAGAATACTTCGTTACAGATCTTCTTCTTTGCTCAGATGCAATGTATTCAGGTATTGATATATTAAAACCTCATCTTCCTGTGGAAGAAAATAAAGGGGAAAAACTGAAAATAGTTATAGGAGTTGTTGAAGGGGATACTCACGACATAGGGAAAAACCTTGTTAAAATAATGCTTGATACTGCCGGATTTGAAATGTACGATCTTGGAAGGGACGTTCCTCTTGATAACTTTGTGGATAAGGCTATTGAAGTGGGGGCATCGTTGATATGCATGTCAACACTTATGACTACAACTATGGATGGAATGCGTATAGTTATAGAAAAATTAAAGGAAAAAGGTATTAGAGACAATGTAAAGGTTATGGTCGGAGGAAGCCCTATATCCCAGAAATATGCAAATGAAATTGGAGCAGACGGATATTCTGCCAATGCGGTTGGAGCAGTAAAACTTGCAAAAAGACTGGCAGGGATAAGTTAAATATTATATAAAAAGAGGATTGATATTATGCTCAATGAAAAGGAAAGACTGGCAAAGGCATTGAAAAATGAAAAGATAGACAGACCGCCATGTATATGCCCCGGCGGTATGATGAACATGATTACTGCCGAATTAATGGATGTGGCAGGAATAACATGGCCTGAAGCTCATTTAAATCCTGAAATGATGGCAAATCTTGCAATTGCCAGTTATGAAAATAAATGTTTTGAAAATGTTGGAGTTCCCTTCTGCATGACAATAGAAGCAGAAGCAATGGGAGCCAAGGTTACTATGGGAAGTAAAATTTTTGAACCTCATGTTACAGGATATGCATTTGATTCGGTAAAGGACTGGAAAAAACTGCATAAACTTGATTTAACAAAGGGAAGGGCAAAAGTTGTACTTGATGCCATAAAAATTATAAAATCAAAAAATCTCAATGCACCAATTATCGGGAATATTACAGGTCCTATAAGTGTTGCAAGTTCAGTAATTGAACCTTCAAATTTTTATAAAAGTATGAGAAAAGACAACGAAACTGTCCATGAATATATGAAATTTATAACAGAAGAAATTATAGAATTTGCAAATGCACAGATTGAGGCAGGGGCAGATACGATAGTTATCTCTGATCCAAGCGGAACAGGGGAGATTTTAGGACCAAAATTTTTTGAAGAATTTGTAGTAAAGTACATAAATATGCTCCTTGACGGAATAAAAGATAAAAGTGTTGGAACAATTGTCCATATCTGCGGTCAGATGAAGAATGTATATAATGAAGTTGCAAAGGTGAAGAGTGATGCCCTCAGTTTTGATTCAATTGTATCAATAAAAAAGGCAAAAGAACATCTGGGAAACAGGGTAATAATGGGAAATGTCAGTACATATGTCCTTGAATTTGCTTCAGAAAGCCAGGTTGAAGCAATGGCTAAAACATGTATTAAAAGCGGTTCAGATATTATTTCCCCTGCCTGTGGGCTTGGAACTAAATCCCCAATTGCAAATATACAGTCTATCCTGAAGGCTGTAAAACAGGAAATAGAGTAAGAGGTGACCCTGATGCCTAAAATAAAAATTGTTGGAAATGATAAGGAAATTTTATATAGCAACGGAGAAACTTTACTGGAAATTTTATTAAGGGAAGGCTTTTTTATTGACAACCCGTGCAACGGAAAGGGAACATGTGGAAAATGCCGTGTAAAAATTTTGGAAGGTGATATTGAAGAGCCTACCGTTACTGAAAAAAAACTTATAAGTGAAAATGAACTGAAAAATGGAATAAGGCTATCCTGTCTTGTAAAACCTGATGCAGATATTTCTGTTGAACTTTTTCAGAAGGAAGGGGCACACAAAGTCCTTACGGCCGGATACACTCCTAAATTTGACTTTAACATAAATGTTAAAAAAATTCCTGTGTATATTGAAAAACCTTCCCTTAAAAATCAAACTCCCCTTGAAGAACAGTTTAAAAAGGCTACAGGAGTGAAAAAAAGTATCGGTATAGACAATTTACTGGATATTGAATATTCTGAAGGGGAATATACGGCAGTAATATATAATGATGAAATTATAGGTATTGAATCCGGAAATACTGCAGATAAAATTTTTGGAGTGGCAATTGATATAGGAACTACTACTGTTGTATGCGAACTTGTAGATATGAATACAGGAAAACAGCTTGCAAATTCATCCATGATAAATGCACAGAAACATTTTGGGCTGGATGTCCTTACCAGAATAACTTATGAGATAGAAAATCCTGAAGATGGAATAAATAAACTTCAGACTGCCATTGTTGATTCAATAAATGACATGATAGATGATGTATGCCACAAGACAGGAATAGAAAAAAAATATATTTATGAAGTTTCAGTCGGAGCAAACTGCACTATGATGCACATGCTTCTTGGAATCAGTGCAAAAACTATTGGAAAATCTCCATATGCACCTATTTTTACAGGCTCAAGAAATATTTTAGCCAGCGAAATAGGAATAAAAATCTCAAAAAAAGGACGTCTATACTGTCTTCCTTCAGTATCTTCCTACATAGGAGCAGATATTGTTGCAGGTGCTTATGTGTGTGATTTGCAGCATAAAAAGGGAAATGTCCTGTTTATAGACATTGGAACAAATGGAGAAATAGTACTTTCAAAAGCAGGAAAACTTTTAAGCTGTTCCTGTGCCGCAGGTCCGGCTCTGGAAGGAATGAACATAAGCTCGGGAATGAGGGCTTCTGAAGGGGCTATTGAAGATATTGAAATTGTAAACGGTTTTGTTAATATAAAAACCATAGGCAACAAAAATCCTGTCGGTATTTGTGGAAGCGGAATTCTTGCGGCAGTGAGGGAACTCGTTAAATCAGGAATTATAAAAAAAGAAGGAGCTTTTATAAAAAAAGACAAACTTCCTGAAACAGATTCCAGATATGACTTAATCCAGCTGAACGGTAAAAAAAGGGAATTTATAGTATGTGATAAAATAGCATCAGATAAAAATAATCATGAAAATGAAAAAATCCTTATTACCCAGGGAGACATAAGACAGGTACAGCTTGCCAAAGGAGCTATTCTTTCAGGATTTCTCGCCCTTCTGAGAAAAGCGGGAATAAGTATGTCAGAGCTTGATAAAGTAATGATTGCAGGTCAATTTGGAGCTCATCTTCCGGCTGACAGCCTCACAGGTACAGGTATTCTTCCAGAAGAAGTTGGAGATAAACTGGAATATGTAGGAAATTCTTCAAAGGCGGGAGCCTACATGGCATTAATGTCTTCTGATGTAAAGAAGGAAATGGAAGAGCTTGCAGTAAATATGGATTACATGGAACTCGGTGCTATTGAAGACTATGAAAGGCTTTTTTCAGATTGCCTCATATTTCCTGAAATAAAAGATTAACTCAGGGACAGTGTCCATTAATTTTGTGAAAGGAGAGAAAAATGCCTAAAATTATTGATTTTAACTGCACTTTTCAATATTCTGCCGGAATAAATGAAAATGTGACAAAAAAACTTGACCTGAAATTTCCTGATGCATATATGAAAAGGGAAACAATGGCTGAAATAGCTCTTGCAATTAAAGAATATGATGAAGCTACATTTTGCGAGCTTCCCTTCTGCCATACAGTTGAAGCCGAGTCAATTGGCGGACTTGTAAATTATGGTGATGAAAAGGCAGTACCAAGAGCAAAGGAATATATATGCACGAAACCTGAAGAAATACTTGAACTAAAAGAAATAGACTTTTCAACCGGAAGGATTTATGAAGTTCTGGAAGCCTGCAGAATCCTTGTGGAAAAAGGTGAAAATGTAGTTCTTGATGTGGCAGGACCTTTTACTGTCATGAATGTTCTTATTGATCCTGTACATATTTTCAAGGCAATGAGGAAAAAGCCTGAACTTATGAAGGAAGTCTTCTGGAGATTGGGAAATGATGTATTAAAATACATTGAAGAAGCTTTAAAACGTGGAGTTACCATGATAAGCTATGCTGACTCGTCAGGAGGTGTAAATATTCTCGGTCCAAAAATGGCAGAACAGGTTGTGGAAGATTTTACTTATGAATACTTGAAAAAAATGCAGGATTTAGTTCAGGATAAAGCTCTGGTTCTTCTATGTCCTAAAACAACATTTGCTCTTCTTGGTACTGAAAAAGCTGAATTTACTGATGTGGAACTTCCATCTTCCATGAGATACAGTGATGCGTGTGCATTTCTTGTGGGAAAGGAAACTTTTGCTGGCCAGATGTGCATTAAAAATATTAAATATGAGCTGAAAAGCGGTATATTCAAAGCAGTGAGACTTAAATAGAAATATATGAAATATAGAAAAATATATAAATAAGACAGTTCTGAAGAGGATTTAATTCTTCATCGCTGTCTTTTTTATTCTGTTTATAAATCTATTTATTATTTCTTCTTCATTTTAACAGTTTTTTTTACTTTTTTTCTTAACTGATTATAAGCCCATTCCACATATCCCATTGTTGAATTAAACAGATCATTATTTTCAGCAAAGGAAATAGCAAGTTCTTCTATTGTAGCCGGTCTATATCCAAAGTCATTTATCTCTTCTAAAATATTATCTATTTTTCCTTCATAAACTAATTTAAAAAATTTTTTCGTGTCCTTGTTTCCTTCTTCAAGTTCTTTCAGATATTTAAGTGATTCCTTTAAATCTTTCTTTCTATAATAAAGTATTGAAAGGGGAAGAACCAGAGAAGTTTCAAAAGAATTAAACTTCTTGTAAAGCCTAACAGCTTTTTTATCGTTTTCAGTAACCGCATAAAGATACATTAGAGTATGTCTTACTCCTAAATTATCATTTTTACATAATTTTATCATGTCTTCACATTCAGAAATTGCAGTTGATAACATTCCACACTCCTTAAGAAATTTAGCATATTCAAACTTTATTCTCATATATGGACGTGTTTCAACCATTAACCAAAAACTCCCAATATTTTCTTTATCCATAAATCCTTTTTCTATCATAATTTTTTCGCCATGTTGTAATATTTTTTCAGTTCTTTCAATTAGGTCAATATAACTGTCTGCTTCTATTTCTGCAATAAAAAAAGCGGCATCTAAATTTTCCGGATTCAGTTTTAAGGATTTTTTTGCATACTTAAGAGATAAGGATAAATCTTCTGTCATTTTTGCAAGTTCATAAAAATCATCTGATGTTTTTGCAGTTCTTGCATCAAGTACAAAATTCATTTTCATTTTATTGTATTCTTTTATGAAGACCTGTATTAAGCTATCCATTTCATCTTCTGTTGTTTTTTCTGTTGTATTTGCTTCCAAAAATTTTTGAAGTGCCTTGTTCATTTTTTCTGTCTCTCTACTCATAAGTTTTTCTACCTCTATCTTTTTTTTTTATTATACCATAATTTTCCTGTTTCATTAACTATATTTCTTTTTTCTTATATTCATATGCTATAATGTACAAAAATCTAAATAAAACGGAATGGGAAAATGTCAAACTGCACCTTAAAACTTGTAAGCATATGACAGGAAGGAGAAAACCATGGTTAAACCAAAAAAACTTAAAAAAGGGGACACAATAGCTGTAGTCAGTCTTTCAAGAGGGGTATTGGGGGAAGATCTTTGTAAACACAAGGTAAAAATGGGAACTGAAAGTCTTAAAAAAATGGGACTCAATGTAATTTTTATGCCTAATTCCCTAAAAGGTATAAAATATACGGAAGAGCATCCTGAAAAAAGGGCACAGGATTTAAAAGAAGCTTTTAAAAATCCTGATATTAATGGAATATTATGCGCTGTTGGCGGAATTGACGGATTTAAAATTTTTCCTTACCTAATGGAAGATGAAGAATTTAAGAAAATAGTACTGGAAAATCCAAAAATCTTTACCGGTTTTTCTGATACTTCAGTACATCATATGATGTTTTATAGGCTAGGTCTTCAGACTTTTTACGGTCCTTCGTTTCTGACTGACATTGCAGAAACTGATAACAAAATGCTTCCCTATACTGAAAAATACTGGAATATTTATACAGGCAGCACTTTAAACGAAATAACTTCAAGCGACATATGGTACGAAGAAAGAACTGACTTTTCAGAAAAATCTATAGGTGTACCTAGAATATCCCATAAGGAAACTAAAGGATTTGAACTGCTTCAGGGAAATGAAAATTTTAGCGGTAAACTACTTGGAGGATGTCTTGAAGCACTTTACAATATAATTTCGGGACACAGATTTAAGGAACAGAAGGAAATATGTGAAAAATATAATATCTTTCCATCTTCTGAAGAATGGAAGGATAAAATACTGTTTATTGAAACTTCTGAAGGAAAATCTTCTCCTGAAGAATACGAAAAGATGCTTAATACACTTAAAGAAAAAGTCAATTTTGATTCCTTAGGTGGTATTATTATTGGAAAACCTCAGAATGAAGTTTACTACGAAGAATATAAAAAAATTCTATGTAAAGTTGTAAATAATCCCGACATTCCGATAGTTTACAATGTAAACTTTGGCCATGCCTACCCACGTTGTATTCTTCCTTATGGAGTAAATATTGAATATAGACACTCTGAAAAAAAATTCATTTTTAATGAACCTCTTTTTAGCGAGTAAAAGTGATAGCTCTATCTTCTTTTTTATTCCCACTTTTTTGAATATGTTATAAAAATATGGTTATTCTCATATTTCTTTAAGATTACAGTGATATAATATACAAAAAATAAATTCAGGAGGTCTCTTATGAAAAAAATTATTACATTATCAATATTATCACTTGCAATTGCAGGAGTTTTAAATGCAACTACAGTAAAGGTAGGAAATAATATAAAAGTAACTGCACCTGGATCAACTTCTGTAAATGTTTCAAAAAATGGAAATGTAAAGGTGAACACAGGAAAAGTAAGTTCAGGAACTAAAAATGGAAACGGGGCTACATCTAAAAGTGGAAAAAGTATTTCAGTAAGCGGTACTTCACAGACAAAAACTATAACTGCAAACGGTGGAAACGTTTATGTATCAGGAACTGATAATAATATAACTATCAGAGGAAATGCTTCATTGGTAAGTGTTTCAGGTAGTGATAACAAAGTATATGTTGATTCAGTTTCTCAAGTTACAGTATCAGGGGTAGATAATAAAGTTTACTACAAAACAAGCCCTACCAAATCAGGAAAACCATCTATTTCAACTACCGGAGTCGATAATTCAGTTTCAAAAAAATAGAATTTTACAATAAAAAAAGAACTGTTCAGACAGGAAAACTAAATTGCTTTTAACTTTATTTTCCATATCTGATATAGTTCTTTTTGTTTATTCTTTTTCAATACATTTCTTTAACAAAATAAAATGCTGCTGTAATTTATTTTAATTTTTTCTGCTCAAACTTTTTCCCGTTATAAATTACATATTTCTTATCCTGCAATGCTCCCGGATTTAAATATATGATATTATTTTTTTCATTCATATATTCCCTGTGAGTGTGGCCAAAAATGCATATATCAGCTTCCACTTCTTCAGCTTTTGCTTCTATTTCCCTCATAGTACTCTTTACACCGTAAAGATGCCCATGTGTAAGAAATACTTTTTTACCATTTAATTCAAATATTTCAGTATCTTTTGTATCGTAATCGTAATAGTCAGTATTTCCTTTCACTATCTTAAAAGGAATTTCACTGTAGATTAACGCCATATCCATGGCATCTGTACTATGATCCCCTGCAAAAATTACCATTTCAGGTTCTTCCAGATTCATTACCTTCTGAAAATAATCAAGTCTTGTATGACTGTCTGAACAAATCAGAACTTTCATTTATTTTTCCTCCCTGCATTGTAAAAAACTTATTTCCCTATTTTAAACATGGCATAATTTTATACTAGGAATATTGGTACATCAAGATTTTCCAGCAATCTTATTCCAAGTTTTCCTGTAATTCTTTCCACCATTACTGTATATCTCAAATCTCCCATTAAAACAAGGTCATAGTTTTTTGACTCTGCCATTATTGTTTTGAAGGTATCCCCTTCCCTTAAAATCAGTTTATAGTTATCTCCAAATCTTTCACTTAATTTCTGATTTGACTCATCTTCCTCAACATTTACCCTTAATACATCAACCTTCTGTTCATCAAACATGTAGAAGAATGTAAATAATGTTTTGTTTGCATTGTAGGCTCCGTCATCAAGCAGAAGAAGATTGTCAAGTTTAAAATCTTTTCTGTTTGGAAGCACTATAACAGGTTTGTAGATACTTCTCAGAAGCTCCTTCATATACGGACTTATTTTTTCATTTTTTACAGTTACTATTAAATCATATTTTTTAAGTTCTTCTAAAGCAATTTCAGCTGATTCCCCTTCTTTAGTATAAACTCTTGAAAATTCCTTTTCCAGAGGTTCCTTTATCTTTTCAAAAGTTTTGTTTTCAATGTCCCTGAATTCCTTATATGCAAAATTTGTTCCCAGATTTATCCCTATTCCTTCCACAGTCACAGGGAAAACATCATATTTAAGAATATCTTTTACATAAATAGCATCCACTTTTACATTGTATCTTTTCTTAAACACCTTGGCAAACTCCACCAAAGGTTCAACTTCATTTTCTGCTGATACTAAAAATAACGCCCTTTTCAATAACATCTGAATCACTCCTTCTGTTCTTTTTCATAATATATATTTTTATAATATTATTTTTCTGAATCCTGCCACTTTTAAAAGACTTATTTTAAAAATACTGATTTACACTAGTTTTTCTATTTATTCTTTTTACAGTTTTACTTACTTTTTTTCTTCCAGTTCACTTTCAGAAGTAATTTTTACAGTTGAAGCAACTTTTTCATTGTTTCTTACCTTCATAATTCTTACTCCTGCTGTTGATCTTCCAATTACTGATATTGAATCTACCCTTGTTCTTATAAGAGTTCCTTCCGATGTAATAAGCATTACTTCTGTTTCATTGTCTACTATTTTTACATCAACTATTTTTCCTGTTTTTTCATTCATTTTCAGGTTGATTATTCCTTTTCCGCCTCTTGACTGAACTCTGTACTCACCAAGTTTAGTTCTTTTTCCATATCCTTCTTCAGTTACTGTCAGAACACTCAGTTTATTGAATTCTTCTTCACCTATTGCCGGATCAATAATTGCGGCCGCAACTACAATATCATCTTTTCTAAGATCTATTCCCTTCACTCCTGCAGCAGTTCTTCCCATACTTCTTACATCTTCTTCAGAGAATCTTATTGCAACTCCGTTTCTTGTAGCTATAAAGATTTCATTCTTATGATTTCCACTTGTAAGACCTATGTAAGTAAGCTCATCTTCTCCATTCAGTGTAAGCGCTCTTATTCCTGCCTTATTTATATTTGCAAACAGTGTCAGGTCAGTTTTCTTAACTTTTCCGTCTCTTGTAATGAAGAACAGTTTTCTATTTTCTTCAAATTCACGCACTTTTATTACAATACTTACCTTTTCATCATTAGAAAGCTTGATAAGGTTGCTTATCAGCTTACCTCTTGCCTGCTTTCCTGATTCAGGTATTTCATAGACCTTCATGCTGAATACTTTTCCTTTTGTTGTAAATATAAGCAATGTATCCAAATTTTTAGCAATGTACATGTCTTTTATAACATCATCTTCCACAGTGTTTGTAGCATTTACTCCTACTCCACCTCTTCTCTGTGAATGATAAGTATCAGTTGCCACTCTCTTTACATATCCCTTTTCAGTCAATGTAACTACAACATCTTCATCCTTTATCAGATCTTCAATTCCAATTTCAACTCTCTGTTTTCTTATTTCAGTTCTTCTCTTATCACCGAAATCTTCCTTAAGTTTCATTGTCTCTTCCTTTATTATCTGATATTTTCTCGCATCGTCAGCCAGTATTGCCTTCAGGTCTGCAATTAAAAGCATAAGTTCATTGTATTCCTGATCTATCTTATCTCTTTCCAGTCCTGTCAGCCTCTGCAGTCTCATATCCAGTATTGCCCTTGCCTGAATTTCTGTAAATCCAAAGCTTTTCATTAGCTCTTCCCTTGCAATATTTGCATCTCTTGAAGCTCTTATTATTCTAATTACTTCATCTATATTATCAAGAGCTATTCTAAACCCTTCCAATATATGTGCCCTTGCTTCAGCCTTGTTCAGTTCAAATTGAACCCTTCTTGTAATTACAGTATATCTATGTTTTAAATAATTTTCAAGTATTTGTTTTAAATTTAATACTTTTGGGGTATTATCCACAAGTGCAAGCATTATTACACCAAATGTATTCTGTAAATCAGTATATTTGTAAAGGCTGTTTAATATAAGTTCACTTTCTTCACCTTTCTTAAGCTCAATAACAACCCTTATTCCTTCCCTGTCTGATTCATCCCTAAGGTCAGAAATTCCTGTAAGTTTTTTCTGTCTTACAAGGTCGGCAATTTTTTCTATAAGTCTTGCCTTATTTACCTGATAAGGAAGTTCTGAAACAATAATCGACTCTTTTCCTGTCTTTGATGTTTCAACATCAATTTTTGCCGCAACTTTTATTTTTCCTCTTCCTGTTTTGTAAGCATCTATTATTCCCTGTCTTCCATTTATTATTGCTCCTGTAGGAAAATCAGGACCTTTTATGTGAGTCATCAGTTCATCTATAGTTATTTCAGGATTATCAACCATGGCTATTATTCCGTCACATACTTCATTCAGGTTATGCGGAGGTATATTTGTAGCCATTCCTACCGCAATTCCCGTTGCTCCGTTTAAAAGAAGGTTAGGCAGCTTTGCAGGAAGCACCGTAGGCTCATCCAGACTTTCATCAAAGTTTTTTCTGTAATCAATAGTGTCCTTGTTTATATCTGCAAGTAATTCATCTGTTATTTTTGCCATTCTTGCTTCAGTATATCTCATTGCCGCAGCTTCATCACCGTCGACAGAACCAAAGTTTCCATGCCCGTCAACAAGTTCGTATCTCATGTTAAAATCCTGTGCCATTCTTACCATTGCACCGTATACGGCACTGTCTCCATGAGGGTGATACTTACCAAGAACGTCTCCGACGATTCTGGCAGACTTTTTAAATGGAGCCTTGTGAGTCATTCCCATGTCATTCATTGCAAACAGAATTCTTCTATGTACAGGTTTAAGCCCGTCACGTACATCAGGAAGTGCCCTGCTCACAATAACGCTCATTGAATAATCCAGATATGCTGATTTTATTTCATCTTCTATATATACGTTACTTTCATTAGAAAGATCAGTAGCCTTTGTCATTCCTTCCACAGTTATTTCCCTGTCATCATTTTCATCTGATTCATCAGTGACATCTTCTATTTCATCTTCTCTTTCGTCATCATCATAAAAATTATCCGACATTATATCACTTCCGTATAACTCCAGAAAATCATAAATATTTCTCCGTGATTATCTTTTTTAAGTTATACTTCTCCTTTCATTTTATTTTCCAGTTCATATATTTTTACAGGCTTATTCACAATTATATATCAAGGTTTCTTACATAATTTGCATTTTCTTCAATAAACCTTCTTCTAGGTTCCACCTTGTCCCCCATAAGTATATTGAACATTTTGTCAGCATATGAGGCATCTTCCATCGAAACCTTAAGAAGTGTTCTCACTTCAGGATCAAGTGTAGTTTCCCACAGCTGTTCCGGATTCATTTCTCCCAGCCCTTTATATCTCTGTATTGTATATTTTCTATTTTCATTTTCAAGAGTTTTTGTAACCTGTTTCAGCTGGTCATCAGAATACGCATATTTTATTGCTTTCCCAGCCTGAATTTTATATAAAGGTGGCTGCGCTATATATATGTATCCTTCATTTATAAGTTCTCTCAAATGTCTGTAGAAGAATGTCAGCATAAGGGTTCTTATGTGCGCTCCATCTACGTCGGCATCTGTCATAA
Organism: Leptotrichia sp. oral taxon 215 str. W9775; assembly: GCF_000469505.1. Taxonomy (NCBI): domain Bacteria; kingdom Fusobacteriati; phylum Fusobacteriota; class Fusobacteriia; order Fusobacteriales; family Leptotrichiaceae; genus Leptotrichia; species Leptotrichia sp. oral taxon 215. The sequence goes on from NZ_KI272874.1 coordinate 17,456, forward strand.
TTACTATTTTATGATATCTCAGCTTCGAAAGATCCATTTCTTCTCCAAATCCTGCTCCAAATGCTGTTATCATGGCTCTTATTTCTGCATTTTCCAGAGCCTTGTTTATTCCTGATTTCTCAACATTCAGTATTTTCCCTCTTAGAGGAAGTATTGCCTGGAATCTTCTGTCTCTTCCCTGTTTCGCCGAACCTCCCGCAGAGTTTCCTTCGACTATGAATATTTCAGATTCTGAAGGATCCTTTGAAGAACAGTCTGCAAGCTTTCCAGGTAACGAACCTACTTCAAGGCTGTTTTTTCTAAGTACAAGTTCCCTAGCTTTTTTCGCCGCTTCCCTTGCTTTTTTAGACATTGACATTTTTTCAATTATTTTTTCCGCTTCCTTTGGATGATCCTCCAAGTAGAATTTAAGGTTATTTCCCACAATATTTGAAACTATTCCTGTTACTTCACTGTTTCCAAGTTTGGTTTTTGTCTGCCCCTCAAACTGCGGTTCAGGAATTTTCACGCTTATTACGCAGAAAAGTCCTTCCCTTACATCTGATCCCTGGAACGATCCGTCTTTTTCCTTTATGATATTCATCTGTTTAGCTATATCATTTATTGTTCTTGTAAGTGCCGTTCTGAATCCACTTACGTGTGTTCCACCTTCGTATGTATTTATATTATTTACAAATGAATATACATTTTCCTTCTGGGATACTGTATATGTCATTGCAATTTCCACTTCAACAAATTTAGCTGATTTATGTTTTTTTACAACATTTCCCTCTGCGTCAGTCGTTTCAACATCTTCCTCTTCCTGAACCTTGTATGTGTCACTCATGTATATTATATCGTCAGAAATTTTTTCCTCATCTGTTATTTCAGTAAGGAAGTCCTTTATTCCTCCCTCAAACAGGAATTCTTCAGATTTTATCTTTTCACTGTCCCTCTCATCTGCAAGCTCTATTTTAAGTCCTTTGTTAAGATAAGCAAGTTCCTTCAGTCTTGATTCAAGTACAGAATAGTCATAAACTGTTGTTTCAAATATTTCAGCATCTGCCTTAAATCTTATAGTAGTTCCATGTTTATCTTCAGGAGCTTCTGCTATCTGGACAGGGTCGCTTACAGGAATTCCTCTTTTAAAAGTCTGTCTTACTGTTTTTCCATCCCTTGTAACTGTAGCTTCTACCCATTCAGAAAGGGCATTTACAACTGAAATTCCTACTCCGTGAAGCCCTCCTGATACTTTATAGTTGTCATTATCAAATTTTCCTCCCGCATGAAGTACAGTCATTACAACTTCAAGTGTAGACTTTCCTGTTTCGTGCATTCCTATCGGGATTCCTCTTCCGTTATCTACCACTTCTATTACATTATCAGGTAATATTTTTACAGATATGTTATCACATATTCCTGCCAGAGCCTCATCGACACTGTTATCCACTACCTCCCATACAAGGTGATGAAGTCCTTTTGAAGAAGTTGACCCTATATACATTCCCGGTCTTACCCTTACGGCTTCCAGTCCTTCCAGTACCCTTATATCCTCGGCTCCATAATTATTAGACATTTTTTCCTCCGTTTATATCTTATTTCGTTTTTCCCTATTCCTATTATTATACAATATATATTTTAGTTTAACGTTTGTGTTACTTGTGTTTTATTTTTATAAATATATATGTAACTATTTTCCCACACAGAAGTTTCCAAATACGTGATCCAGAATATCTTCCGATGATATTTCCCCTGTTATTTCCGAAAGTGAATCAAGTGCTTCCTTCAAATCCACAGAAATTAAATCCATAGGCATTCCTGCATCTATCGTTTCAAAAATATTTCTTATTGCATCCTTTGTCTTTTCAAGTGCTGTCTTATGTCTTATATTGGTAATTATAAGCTTTTCAGATGAATCTTCAACATTTTCCTCAACTATATAGGAATATATTCTTTCTTCCATATCTTCAATACCTATATTATCCTTTGCAGATATTTCCAGAATATTTTCAAGATTGAATTCCTCAAGCTCTATTTTTCTTTCAAGATCTATCTTGTTTAAAAGTACAATTGTCTTTTTATTATGATTCTGTATTTCCTCTATTACTTCCCTATCTTCACTTTCAAGTTCCCTCGAAGCATCCAGCACAAGCAGTACAAGATCCGCATTTTCAATAAATTTCTTTGATTTTTCCACTCCGATATTTTCAACAATATCTTCTGTCTTTCTTATTCCCGCCGTATCTGTCAGTACCAGCGGAATCCCTTTTATATTAATTATTTCCTCTATGACATCCCTTGTTGTTCCCGGAATATGTGTAACTATTGCCCTTTCTTCCTTCAGAAGTGAATTCAGAAGGGTTGATTTTCCCACATTAGGCTTTCCGGCAATTACAGTTTTTATACCTTCCTTTATTTTTTTCCCCTTGTCGTAGGAGGATATAAGTCTGTCTGCCTCTGCATATACATTTTCAAGATTTTCCCTCAGATTAGAAGGAAGCGGATCGTCTATCCCCTCTTCAGGATAGTCAAGCACAACATTTACATGTGCTGTCACATCAAGCAGAGCCTTCTTGAAGCTGGCTATTTTATCCCTCAGGTCTCCACGTAGCTGTTCAAGCGACAGTGAAATACTCTTTTCAGTCTTTCCATGAATAATGTCCATTACCGCCTCTGCCTGTGAAAGATCTATTCTTCCGTTCATGAATGCCCTTTTTGTAAATTCCCCCTGCTCAGCATGTCTTGCACCGTTTTTCAGGACAAGCTCCAGTACCTTTTCGCTTATCAGATGCCCACCGTGGCAGTTTATTTCAACAACATCTTCACAAGTGTATGTTTTAGGTGCCTTCATTCTTACAGCCATTACTTCATCTACTATTTTTCCATTATCGTGAATAAATCCGTAATTAAACTTATAAAAACCCAAATCTCTGTTTGGGTTTTTAGTATTAAATATTCTCTCCAGTATTTCAAATGATTTATCCCCCGATATTCTTATTATTCCTATTCCGCCCTCACCTCTTGGAGTTGAAATTGCGGCTATTGTGTCAAATAACATTTTCATACCTCATTTTTTTACTAGTCTTTTATTCTTTTTATAACAAGATATCTCTTAGGTTCTTCTCCTACACTTTCTGTCTTAAGCCCTTTTATAAATGAAATTTCTTCGTGTATAATTTTTCTTTCCCTTGCAGACATAGGATTAAGTTTTACATTTCTTCCTGAATCAAGAACTTTTTTCCCTTTTTTTCTTGCAAGATCCCTTAACGCTTCTTCCCTTTTATCTTTGTAATTGTTTGAATCTATAACTACTTTTATATTTTTTAAAGTTTTTACAGAAGTAAGAAGGTATTCAATGGCATTTAATGCACTTCCTTTTTCCCCTATAAGATATCTTATATCCTTACCGTCAACATTTACAACATATCTTTCTCCTTCTTTTGATATGTTTACTATTTTAAGGCTAAGTTTTGAATTTACAATAAATTCCTTCATGAAACTTCTTATTCTTCCGAAATTAGGATCATCAGAATTTTCAGCTTCAACTTCCACTTTTTTGTTTTCTTCCTTCTGAACTCTTGTATTTTCATTGTTTAAACGTTCATTTTTCTGATGTTTTTCCTTGTTTTCGGTATTCTGGCCATTCCAGTTTTTTCTTCCCTGTTTTACATTTTCCTTTGGATTTTTTCCGTCATTTTTTCTATTTTCTTTATGGTTATTTCCTGAATTTCTAAATTCATTTTTCCTATTTTCAGATTTTACTTCATTTTTCCCTGAACCTGTTCTGTTTTCAGCAGGTTTTACTTTTGGATTTTCCCTTTTTTCACCTTTTTTTACAATTTCTATTTCATATTCACCATTTACATTGAAGAAAAGTATTTTTTTAGGTTCCTTCAGGACTGTTATCCTGAATTCTTCATCCTCACCCAGTGTAAGGCTTCTTTTTACCATATTGTCCAATTCTTCTCTATTTTTAGCTTTTAATACTATTTTTTCCATCATCACTTCTTCCTTTCATAATGATATACTGTTGTGCAAGCGAAAGAGCTCCTGAAACTAAATAATATAATGTTACCCCTGAAGGCATTCTGTAGAAAAGGAACAGCATCATAAGAGGCATTGTATACATCATTGACTGAAGCTGGTTATTTCCATCCTGTCCTTTAGTAGCTCCAGACATAATTTTCTGCTGCAGGTAAGTTACTCCTGTATTTAAAATAGGAAGCAGGTTAAATGCAAAATTTCCAAACATAAACAGTCTGTCAGGCTGCTTCAAGTTAAACCATAGGAATGTCGCATCATTTGGAATTGTCTTTCCGCTGAATGCATAATATAGTGCTACGAAAACCGGTAACTGAATTAAAAGAGGTAAACATCCTCCTAAAGGATTTACATTGTTTGCTTTGTATATTTCAGCTGTTCTTTTTTGATATTCCTGCGGATCGTCCTTGTATTTTTCCTTTATTTTATCCAGTTCAGGCTGTAATTCCCTCATTTTTTTCATTGATTTTTCCTGTTTCAATGTCAACGGGAAAACTATTATTCTCATTAAAATTGTTATTATGATTATTGCTATACCAAATTTACCCGGTATTCCTAGATGACCTACTGCTTCCGCTATTTTTTCCAAAAGAAAAACAACGGCTTCTTCAAGTATTTTTATTCTGAACATTTATCTTTTTCCTCCATTATATTATTTTTTATTTTAACGGGTCATATCCTCCCTTGTTAAAGGGATGACATTTTAAAATCCTTTTTATGCTGAGGTACGCTCCCTTTATGGCACCATATTTTGTAATAGCCTGTCTTGAATATTCTGAACATGTAGGATAAAACCTGCATCTTCTTCCAAATGCACCTGAAAAAAATTTCTGATATATTTTTATCAAAAATAGAAGCACATGTTTCATTTTTTAATCACCTTTAACATATCTTTTTCAATATCTTCATATTTTAAGCTAGCCAGTTTTTCCTTCAGAACTGCCTTTCCTACAAAAATATAGTCTGTACCTTCTTTAAATTTTTCCTTGTTATTTTTTACAAATTCCCTAAAAAGTCTTTTTATCCTGTTTCTCTGAACTGCGTTTCCTGTCTTTTTACTTGCCACAAATCCAAAACGCTGCATACAATTTTTATTTTCAGACACAAAAACAATGGCATACCTAGTGTACACCTTCCTGGATTTGTTGTAAATTGTCGTGAAGTCCCTGCTTCTTTTTAATTTATCAATCATTTTTATAAACTTTCTGATATTTTGTTAAAAACCCGGTGTTGTTTTAAAGTCACCGGGTTATGCTGATAGTTTTGCTCTTCCTTTATTTCTTCTTCTTTTTAAAACATTTCTACCGCTTTTAGTTTGCATTCTTTTTCTGAATCCATGATCTTTTTTTCTTTTTCTTTTATTTGGTTGGTATGTTCTTTTAGTCATTTTCTTTCCTTTCTGAGTTATTTAAGTGTAAGTCTTTTTTTCAAGTAGTTTACATATTATGATAAACAAATTTTACGAAAAAGTCAAGGAATATTTGCATTAATTTTCTTTTTTATTAATAAATAACATTTTTCTGATATAATATAAGGGGATTTCTTCCTGTTTTAAAAAAATCTGAAAAAACTTTTTTCCACTTTGCTATAATATTAAATATATATATATTCTTTTTATATTAGTATTATTATAGGAGTATGGATTTGTTGGAAGCCAGGAAAATAGGGACAGTTTTTAATGGAAAATATGTTGAAAAGAAAATTGTAAATTGTTGATAAAAAATTATAACACAATTTTTAACAGGCTTTTTAACATAAAATCTTGAAAAAAAAATAAAAAAAATTTTATTGTGTAAAAAAAGTTAGTTTCTAAAAAAAACAGTACTTTAAGATGGTGTGGAAAAATGTGTTAAAATGTGGGAAAGTGAAAGAATCCTTTAAAAAATCTATGAAAAAATGTTTATATTACTGTTGGAAAGTTGAAAAGTACCTTCCTTGATTAATTATATTTTTTATGTTATATTCAATATGAAATAACGTAAAAGGAGTTGTAAATATATGGAAATGAGTGCCTCAAAGCTATGGGAAAAAATTTTAAAAATTATAAAAAAGAGAGTAAATGAAGTAGAATTCAATACTTTTTTTAAAAACGTAGAGGCAGAAGAAATATCTGATAACACATTAAAGCTGATTTGCAGCACAAATCTTGTAAAAAAGAACATGGAGAAATATAAGGAACAGATAGAGGAAATAATTGAAATAATTACTGACGAAGAAATGAAGGCGGTTTTTGAAGTGAAGGTTCAGGAACCTGTACAGAGCAGCAGCTACAGATTTTCAGAAAACAGGGCTGACAGAAGCGACAGAATAAATACAGGTCTTAATGAAAAAAACAACATTGATAATTTTGTGGTAGGTGACAACAGCAGGCTTGCATATAATGCATGTCAGGCGGTTGTGGAAAATGAAATTCCTGTTTATAATCCGCTTCTTATATACGGTGGTTCAGGGCTTGGGAAAACCCATCTGATTCAGGCTACAGGAAATGCCATCGTTGAAAAATATCCATACAAGAAGGTTTTTTATTCAACTTCGGAAGAATTTTCAAACACTTTTTTCCAGATGCTTCAGAAGGGGGAAATACAGGAGTTCAGGGATACTTTCAGAAGCCTTGATGTACTTCTGCTGGATGATATCCAGTTTTTCGAGAAGGTTTTCGGAAAAGGTGGAGGAACTATCGAGGAAGAGTTCTTTCATACCTTCAACAAGCTGCAGGAACTTGGAAAGCAGATAATTATGATAAGTGACAGATACCCTAAGGATATAAAAAATCTTTCAAAGAGAATGGAATCAAGATTTCTGTCGGGGCTTTCTGTGGAAATACAGCAGCCGGGATTTGAAACAAGGGTGGCTATACTGAAAAGATATGCAGTGAAAAGAAATATTGAAATTGATGACAATATACTTGAATATATAGCTGACACTGTTGATACGAATGTAAGGGAAATGGAAGGAATGCTTACTTCAATGAGTGCCAGATCGAAACTTCTTAACGAAAAGATAACTTTACAGCAGGTACAGGATGAGCTGGCTAACAGGATAAGAAGGCAGAGGGCTGAAATAACTGCTGAAAAAATAATAGAAACAGTATCTGTGGAATATGATGTACCTGTCACAGATATGAAATCAAAGAAAAGACAGAAGAAAATAGTGAATGCAAGACAGATTGCAATGTTTCTTCTGAAGAACAGGCTTGATCTTAACCTGACTACAATTGGAGGACTGTTTGGTGGAAAGGATCACAGCACTGTTATAAGTAGCATAAGAAAAGTTGAAGGTAAAATGGAAGACAGCAAGGTATTTAAAGGGGAAATAGACAGGCTGAAACAGAATATTTCAAAATAGTGGATAAAGAAGTCAGGAAGCTGAAAACCTTGAAATATTAATGGACTGGCAAACTGTCGGAAAGGAAGAAAAATGAAAAATAAAAATGATGAAATAGAAACTGTAGAAATAAATACAGAATTTATAAAGCTTGACCAGCTTTTAAAATGGGCAAACTTCACTGCTTCAGGAGTGGAATCAAAGATGTTTATACTGAATGGGGAAGTGAAGGTAAACGGAGAAGTTGAAACACGAAGGGGAAAGAAAATATACGACGGATATGTTGTGGAATTTAATGGGGAAAAGATAAAAGTTAAGGCTCCTAAGGCTCCTACAGAATAACCGTCTAAAAATATAGAAAAACACAGAGGGGATAACATATGTATCTGAACCAGATAAGCTATAGCAATTTTCGCTGTCTTGAAGATGGAAAAATAGACCTGGACAGGAATTTCAACTTAATATATGGGAAAAATGGACAGGGAAAAACTTCTTTCATAGAGGCTGTTCATTTTTTAGCAACTGGGAAAAGCTTCAGGACAAAGAAACTGAGGGAACTTTTCAGATACAACAGGAACAGGGTAATAGTTTTTGGAAAATATACAGGGAAAAATAATGAAGAAAATACAATGGCTATCGATGTAAACGAAGACAGGAAGGATTTCTACATTAACAGGAATAAGAATAAATATATAGATTATGTGGGAATTTTAAATATAATATCGTTTATACCTGAAGATATTGAAATAATTATAGGAAATCCTTCGGTAAGAAGAAATTTCTTTAATTATGAAATATCCCAGGCAAGAAAAGATTATCTGAAGTCAATTGTAGACTTTGAAAAAATACTGAAGGTGCGTAACAGGCTTATAAAGGAAAAGAAGACAGGTGAAGAAATATACAGGATATACAATGACAGGTTTATAGAAGAAGGAGTGAATATAATAGTTCATAGAAGGGAATTTATAAGAAATATTTCGATTCTGCTGAATCTCAATTATAGAAAACTTTTTGATGAAAAATCTGAGCTGAAGCTTAAATATGAATGTTTTTTAGGAGAAACGGAAAAAAAGTCGAGGGAGGAACTTACTGAGAAGTTCAGGGAGCTGTGCATAAGGAAAGCAGAAAGGGAGAGATTCCTTGGATACAGCCTTATCGGACCTCAGAAGGATGACTTTGTATTTGAACTGAATGGGAAAAATGCAAAATCCTTTTCATCCCAGGGGGAAAAAAAGTCAATTATATTTTCTCTGAAAATTTCTGAAATAGACATGCTTGTGAAGGAAAAAAATGAATATCCTGTATTTATAATGGATGATATTGCCTCATACTTTGATGAAGTGAGAAAAAAGAGCATACTTGAGTATTTTGTAAATAAGAAGATCCAATGTTTTATAACTTCAACTGAAGATTTAAATATAAAAGGGAAAAGATTTATTGTGGAAAAAGGGAAAGTGAAGGCTTATGAGTAAGGAAATAAAGAAACTGGATAAAAATATATTTGAGCTGAAATGTTCCGCATTTAAAGGTGAAGGCTATACCCTGTGGAAACTGAGAAAAAACTGGGAACTTATTACAGGAAATATAATTGCTGAAAAATCAGAGCCTAAAAACCTTTATATGAGGGAACTGACAATAAACGTACATGATCCTGTTATTCATCATAGCATTGTTTCATACTCTTCCATAATAATGAAAAAAATTAATGAGTTTTTTCAGGGAAATGTTGTGGAAAAAGTTGAGGTTAGGAAAATAAATAGAAATTCCAGAAGAAATATACTGGATTTAAGTAAGCAGGAAAAAACTGGAAATACGTTGAAAATAATTGAAACAGCTGAGAAAAAAAATTCTCTTCAGGAAAAGGAATTGGAACTGTCTAACGAAGAAAAGGAAAAAATAAAGGAAAATATTGATAAAATAGATAAGAAATATGAAAATTTTGCCGTAAGGCTGAAGGAAATAGCGGAAAATAACAGGAAAAGGGAAAAATACCTTTTAAGCAGCGGTTTTATCCAGTGCAGTGAATGTGGGAAAATATTTTATCCTGGAGGAAATGAAAAAATATGCTTTAACTGCTATGACAGGAAAGAAAGCGGAAAAATAGAGGCAATGGCAAAGCTGCTGACTGAAATGCCTCTTATTGGGGAAAGGGATGCAGTTAGAAGGACAGGGACAGATGCGTACACCTATTATAAGGTCAGGGATATGCTGGCCCAGAGGGTTTACAGTGATCTTTTCTATTTCTGTATGGAAAAGAACCTTCAGATACAGGGAAATGAAGAATGGAGGGACGAAATAAGAAAAGAAACAATTGTGGATTTTGAAATTTACGTAAAAAATTATATAGATTTGAAAATAGGTACAGATAACATGGAAATTTTTTCAAAGGAAAAGAAAAAATTGTTAAAAAAGCTGAATAATGACAGGAGATTTAAAAAATGAATGTAGAGGAATTATTAAAAGAAGCCATGGATTCTTATACAGAAGGTAAAGCTTACGACGCTCTAATCTATCTGGAAACGGTGCTTGAAATGGAAGAGGGAAACTACCAGGCATTGAAAATGATTTCAAAAATATACGTGGATACAGGCTTTTATAAGGAAGCTATAAAATACAGTGAAATAGCATATAAAAAATATAGTGACAATCCTGAAGTGATATTTAACATGGGATATCTCAGTCAAGCAATAGGAAAATATAAGAAGGCGCTTTCCTATTATGAGAAATATTCTGAAACAGAAAGCAATTACCATGTCATGCTTAATATGGGTCTCTGCTACATGGAACTAAAGTATTACAGAAAGGCTCTTGAAATGCTGGAAAAGGCTATAGAAAAAGAACCTTCAAATACTGAAGGATACATGGATAAGGCTGAATGCCTGATAAGAATGAACCAGTTTGACAGGGCAATGCAGATATATGAGGAAAGGCTTGCAGATAAGGAAAATAACGTAGAGGAATATTATATTTACATGAGGATGGGAGACCTGAAAAATGCGGCTGGAAATATTGATGAAGCAATAAAATATTATAATATTGCCATAAATTTCAGTAAAGCTGAGGACTTCGTCTTTGAAAATTTTTATGAGATGCTAATTAAGGCTGAAAAATATGAAGAGATAGAACTTCTTCTTATAAACTTTGCAAACAGCGGTCATCCAAGGGAAAAGGTACTTAACATGGAAGGAAGGTATGCTTCTGCAATAAAGGATTTTGAGAGGGCAAAGAAGGTGTGCGATAAACTGCTTATGCTTGAGCCTGACAATCCGCTTCATTATTTTAATTCGGCATATATTGCAGAAATGCGGAATAAATTTGATGAGGCGCTTAAATTTATAAAAAAAGCGGAAAATTATATAAGTGACAAGGAAGTTCTAAAAGAAGCAAGAAAAAGAATAAAAAAGGCAAAGGAAAAATATCTTAAGAATAACGAGAAATAGTACAGGAAAATATGCTTAAGATACAGATGACGGTTTGATTAAAAAGAAAAATTATGATAAAATTTAAAGATTGAATTTTATAAATAAAAATAAAGAGGATTATATGTCTGAAAAAATAAATTATGAAATAACGGAAGGTTATGACAAGGAGGTTCTTCTGGAAGTTTTAAGAAACTTTGATAAGACAGGGGAATCAGTAAATGAAGAAAGAAACAGGATAAAAAGATTTAAAATAGAACATAATGGCAGGAAAAAGGAAATAAACGTAAAATGTTTCAGTAAAAAAAGTCCGCTTATACAGTTTGTATACAAATATTTTAAAGGCTCGAAAGGAAAAAGATCATACCTGTATGGAAGAAGGCTTGTGGAACTTGGTATAAATACTCCTGAGCCAATAGCGTATTTTGATGAATATTATGATGAAGCTGTAGGAGAAAAGAGAAACTTTTACATAAGTGAGGATTTAAAGTACCAGTTTACATGCAGGGAGCTTTTATGGCAGGAAAAATTAAAGCCTGAAGTGAAGGAAATATTTGATAGGGACAGGGAAAAGATAATAGCCCAGTTTGCAGAATTTACCTTTGATTTACATGAAAAAGGAGTTGAATTTGATGATTATTCGCCTGGAAATGTTCTTATAAGGAAGGAAGATTCTGACAGATATGGATTTTATCTGATAGATCTTAACAGAATGACATTCCGTAAAAGTCTTGATTTTAATGCAAGAATGAAGAATGTCTCAAGAATGATGGAAGATAAGGAATATGTGGAAATATTTTCAAAATATTATTCAGAGCTTTATAAAAAGCCTTACAGTGAAGTATATGATAAACTTTACGGTTATATAAACAGGCATAAAATTTATGTTGCAGTAAAGGACAATACAAGAACCTTCAGATATTTCTTTAAAAGAAAGAAAAGATAGGATAAGTCTGGAGCAGAGGGAAACGAAAGGGAAAAAAGAAAATGGATAAAAATTATGATGTAATTGTTGTAGGGGCAGGGCATGCAGGAGTGGAAGCAGCCCTTGCATCAGCTAGAATGGGACTGAAAACGGCACTGTTTACAATCTATTTAGACAGTATTGCCATGATGTCCTGTAATCCTTCAGTGGGAGGACCGGGAAAAAGCCATCTTGTATCAGAGCTTGGAATGCTTGGTGGGGAAATGGCAAGACATATAGACAACTACAACCTTCAGCTGAAAAATCTGAATCATACAAAGGGGCTTGCTTCAAGAATAACCAGGGCACAGGCTGACAAATACTGGTACAGGGTAAAAATGAGGGGAATAGTTGAAACTGAAGAAAATCTGTATATAGTTCAGGGAATTGTAAATGATCTTATTGTTGAAGACGGAAGTGTAAAGGGTGTAGTAGACAATCTGGGAGTGGAGTATTCTGCAAAGGCTGTTGTACTTTGTACAGGAACATTTTTAAAAGGTCAGTTTATAATGGGGGATGTAAAATATTCTGCAGGAAGACAGGGGGAGCCCTCCAGTGATGAACTGCCTGACAATCTTATAAAATACGGTTTTGAACTTGACAGGTACCAGACTGCAACTCCTCCGAGAGTGGACAGAAAGAGTATTGATTTTTCAAAAATGGAAGAACTGAAGGGAGAAGACAAGCCAAGATATTTTTCATATGAAACAGAAAAGGAATATAACCAGGTGCTTCCAACATGGCTTACATTTACAACTGAAAAAACGATAGAAACAGGAAAGGAAATGCTTAAATATTCTCCGATTGTAACAGGAGTTGTAAGTACGAAGGGACCGAGACACTGTCCTTCGCTGGATAGGAAAATAATGAACTTTCCGGAAAAGACAAATCATCAGATTTTTCTGGAGCAGGAATCTGTAGAATCAAATGAAATATATATAAACGGATTTACGACAGCAATGCCTCCATTTGCACAGGAAGCAATGCTTAAAACAATAGCAGGGCTTGAAAATGCCAAAATAGTAAGATATGGTTATGCTGTGGAATATGACTTTATTCCTGCATATCAGCTAAATCTGACACTGGAAACAAAAGTAGTCAAGGGACTTTACACTGCAGGAACGATAAACGGTACAAGCGGTTATGAGGAGGCGGCATGTCAGGGATTCATAGCTGGAGTAAATGCCGCAAGGAAAATACTTGGGAAAAGGGAAATAATAATTGAAAGAAGTGAGGGATATATAGGAGTCCTTATAGATGACATAATAAACAAGAAGACACCTGAGCCATACAGGGTACTGCCGTCAAGGGCTGAATATAGGCTTACACTGAGACAGGACAACATATTTATAAGGCTGCTTGAAAAATCTAAGGAAATAGGACTTTTAAACAGTGAAAAGCTTAAAGAACTGGAAAATGTAAGAAATGAAATAGAAACAGAAATAGAAAGACTGAAGGGAATAACAGTTTATCCAACAAAGGAAACAAATGAAAAGCTTGAAAGAATAGGAAAAGAATTTAACATTAAAAATGGAAGTGAAGATATTTCCACAAAAAGTGCAAATAGTCCTGTTTCAGCTTTTGAATTTCTGGCGAGAAAGGAAATAAGCTACGACAACCTTTCAGAATTTGTGGAAACTGTGGATCTTTCCCCTCTGGCAAAGGAACAGGTTGAAATAAATGCAAAATATAATGTGTTTATTGAAAGGGAGAAGGCACAGATTGAAAAATTTGAAAAGCTTGAAAAAATGGAAATACCTGAAAATATTGACTATGAAAAAATACAGGGATTAAGTAATATAGCCATTTCAGGACTTATGTACGGAAATCCTGCAACAATAGGACAGGCAAGCAGAATAAGCGGAGTTACTTATAATGATATTGCCCTTCTTATAGCAGTGATAAAGGAAAATCATAAATAAAGACAGGATTTATAACTAAAAGGAAGGAAAAAAGGAAACAGATGAAGTTAATTGTAGGACTTGGTAATCCGGGAGAACAGTATAAGCTTACAAGACATAATGTAGGTTTCATATTTATAGATGAATATCTCAGAAAAAATAATATAACTGATATAAGGGAAAAGTATAAATCAGAGTTTGTCCAGACTGATTACAGGGGGGAAAAGGTTTTTTACCAGAAACCCCTGACTTTCATGAATTTAAGTGGTGAAGCAGTAGGCCAGGCAATAAGGTTTTTTAAGATGGATCCTGCTACTGACCTTTTTGTAATATACGACGACATGGATATGGAGTTTGGAAAGATAAAAATCAGAAAGGACGGGAGATCTGCAGGCCATAATGGAATTAAATCCATAATACAGCATGTGGGGGAAAAATTCGTAAGGATAAAATATGGAATAGGAAAGGCAAAATCAAAGGAAGAGACAGTAGGGCATGTTCTTGGAAAATTTTCTCCTGAAGAAAAGGAAACAATAAAAGAATCACTTGAAAAAATGTTTAATCTTATAGATGATATAAAAAATGATATGGACATTTCAAAATTAATGAATAAATATAACAAAAAATAGAAATATTTAAAAAAGGTTATAAAGGCTTGAAAATAGAGGTATTTAAATGAAGGTTGGAAGTCAGGAAAATACCTCGAAAAATTTTTATCAAAAAAATATATAAAAATTGTAAAAAGTAGTTGACAAAATATAAAAAATTATATATAATGTTTATTGTCTTAAGTAATTAAGATTTAGATTGGGCTGTCGCCAAGCGGTAAGGCACTGGACTTTGACTCCAGCATGCAATGGTTCGAATCCATTCAGCCCAGCCACATTTTTTAAATAATATATTAATGAATGTCTTGGAAATAGGACATTTTTTTTATTTATAAGTAAAGTAAATTTATTTTTAATAATCAAAAAGAGATACTTATGAATATATTATACAAAAAATCAGCCGAATTTCGAAAAAATAAAAATTAAATTAAATGAGCAGTCTATTATAGACTGCTCATTATCTTTGCCGTTAGGCTTTTAATTTGTAATACACCGCTATGGGCTTTAATCTGTAAGTCATTGCCGCTATGGGCTTTTAATTTCTATATAAATTATAGTTTATGCTGACAATTTTGTCAACATTTTTTTTACTTCATTATCTAACAGATTCATTTGATTTCTGGATAGTTTAATGTATCTTCTTCCTCCATTTATCCGTGGTCTGAATAATCTTGCACGGCTTATACTTCTTATAGCATGTACTAAAGCATATGTCTCTGTTTGCTTTGAATTTCTTTGTGATTGCAGTTTTTGAATAATTCCCAAATTTATTCCATTTTTAGGTTTGGATGTAAACGGAATTACAACAGCTGTTTTTTTATTTACTGAAATAACCACACAATAATGTTGATATCTAAATTCTGAACCAATCCCGAATCCAAAATCAACTGTAAAAATTTGTCCTCTTTTACAAGGTGTTTTTTCTAAAATTAATTCATTCTTTTCATTTTTATCTATTGATATTTCAATATTTTTCTGAATTAAAAATAAAATATATTGCATTAATTTTAAATACTCACTTGATACAATTAATTTCTTTATTTTTTTTAGTTTTTTCTTTAAATTTCTAAATTCTTTTTTCATTTCTGTTACTCCTTGTTTCTATCAACAATATAATCTTTTTTTTCTGAAAATATTCAACAAAAGAAAATTTCAAGTTAATTGTAAAATTCTTTTTTTGTAAAAGAGTCTACATTGGAAATCAAATTAATAAACTCATTTATAAATTGGAATAATCCTTATAGAAGCTGTTTTCTAATAAAAAGAAATTCATTTTTATATCCTTTTATATTTAAAATTAAAATAATTATAACTAATAAAAAGATTAAAGTCAAGTAAATATGCATTAAATATAATAGGGAAAATAAAAAAGAAGCTATTTTTAAAACTTTCATTTCAAAATAGCTTCTGTATAAATTTTCATCTCATTGTACGTTTTTTTTGATTATCCTGTTCGCCATACTACGAACATGTCATCTCTAATAATATTATACTTGATTTATAAAAAAAGTCAAGACTTTATTTATAAAGATTTAATAAAGTTCAATTTTAATACATTTTCTAAATAAATAACTTTTTTCTATAATATCTACTCAAGATTCAGATTATGTGTGTGTAAATAATGTACCCCAAAAAATAGTAATACTGAAGAAATAATAGAATACAGTATTGAAGTTATACTTCCATTTCTTAAAGAAGTGAAGATAATCGGGTCAATATCACCATACATTACAGGTACGTCTAAATTTCTCATTGCAGAATAAGTAACTGATGCACTGATAAATGAAAAAATAATTGAAATTATAAAGAAAGCAATAACTCCTACAACCACTTTATAACTTTTAAACAAATTCGCTATCGCAATACTTAAAAATATAATAAGAATACTCTGTACGTGTGCAAAGAAATTATAAATAAGCTGTAAAATAGATATAAAAATATATTTAGAGCTAAAAAATTCTTTAACCATAGTATTCAAGTCCTGATAAAATTCAGGATCCTTAATAATATTTCTTATAAAAAATTCAAATGGAAAGAGGATAAACAGTGAAACAAATATAACAAAGTAACTTATAAATATCCATATAAGAAAATTTATCAGTTTTGCCAATATTATCTGTGATGGTTTTAATGGGAGAGTATTTGTAAGATATCCTTCATTTCCATATATTGAAGAGCTGTACCTTGTGATTATGACAAATACTGTCATACAGAAAATTCCGAAAACTACAGCGAAGTACGCAAAATATAAAAGCGGAGATCCGAACATTGCTAAAAAGTTTTCTTCCCTTTCCAGACGTGAAATATCCGATGTAAGAAGAAGAAATCTGTTAATAATTCCAATGACAAGAGCCGCAATATAAAAAGGTATTAATTTTTTTCCTATATTCATAAAATCGTATTTAAATAATTTTAGTATCATTTGAAAACCTCCCTGAAATATTCATCGATGCTTTTATTGTGAGCAGATTTAATGTGCTCTGCACTTTCATGCAGGAGAATGTCTCCCTTATTAATAAAAATAACTTCATCCAGAACCCTTTCAACATCTGCAATCAAGTGTGTTGAAATTATTATAGTTCCTCTTCTGTTGTAATTTTTAATTATAGTGTCAAGTATATATTCCCTTGCAACCGGATCGACTCCTGCAATAGGCTCATCCAGAAGATAAAGATCGGCATCCCTGCTCATTACTAGAATAAGCTGAACCTTTTCCTTATTTCCTTTTGAAAGGTATTTGAATCTTCTTCTAGGGTCGATTTTAAGATCTGAAAGCATTGAGAGAGCTTTCTCTTCATTGAAATCTGCATAGAAATCCTTAAAAAGTCTCAATATTGAATTGATGTTCTGTGAATCATCAAGATAATTTTTGTCAGGCAGATACGAAACAACTTTTTTTGTTTCCACTCCAGGTTTATTCCCATTTATAAGAACAAGTCCTGAAGAAGGCGTAAGAAGATTGTTTGCAAGTTTTATAAGAGTTGTTTTTCCACTTCCGTTTGGTCCAAGAAGCCCTATGATTTTTCCTCTTTCAAGAGAAAGATTGATGCTGTTGAGGGCAGTTTCATATCCATAACTTTTTGACAAATTTCTACATTCAAAAACATATCCAGTTTTGTTTGATGCAACATTCCCCATATTTTCATTTAAAATTTCTTCCATGTTTCCTCCTTTAAATACAGTTTTAACATTTCAAATTATACTATATAACAGTGAAAAAATAAAGAAAAAAACAGTTAAGGGTTATTTTATGGGATATTTTAAGATAAAAGAAATTATGGGAAAGAAATTTTTCATTTTAATGAAAATGTTAATTGTGGTATAATATTTTAAAATGAAAATAAAAAAATTAAATAATAAGTAGAGGAAATAAAATGAGAATATTAATAATTCATACGGCATTTATAGGGGATATTGTCCTGTCAACGCCGTTAATACAGAAAATAAAGGACATTTATCCTGAGTCTGAGATAGATTATCTTACATTGCCGGGAAATAAAAGTATTATAAGTAACAATCCAAATTTAAGGGATATAATACTTTATGATAAAAAAGGAGCAGATAAGGGAATAAAGGGATTTTTCAGAATTCTGAAAATTGTAAAAAATAATAAATATGATCTGGCAGTTATTCCACACAGATTTATAAGATCAATAATGCTTGCAAAAATGGGAGGAATAAAGAAAATATCAGGATTTGATGTGGCAACAGGTTCATTCCTTCTGACTGATGTGAGACACTATGACATGAAAAAGCATGAAGTGGAAAGGCTGCTTGACCTTGTTGATTATAATGGGGAAAGAGTACCTTTAGGAATATATCCTTCAGAAGAAGACTATAAGAAAATAAATGAAATATTAAATGGAAGGAAATACCAGAATCTGATAACAGTTGCCCCTGGAAGCCAGAGACCTGAAAAAATATGGCCAATGGAAAAATATGATGAACTGATAAAGAGACTTACTGAAAATAAGGAAAATCTGATTGCAATAACAGGTGGAAAAGCTGAAAAAAGCTTGAAGTTAGATTCTATAAACGCTAAAAATGTAATAGATTTGAGGGGAGAGATTTCACTGCTTGAATTTGCGGCATTACTTTCAAAATCAGATATAGTAATAAGCAATGACAGTGCCCCTATTCATATAGGAAGTGCATTTGAAAAGCCATTTGTTATAGGGATTTTTGGACCGGGAAAAAGAGGATTAGGATTTTTCCCATGGACAGAAAAAAGTAATGTAATAGAAGACAATGAATTTTACGAAAATAGCATTACTGCCATTCCTGAGAAGCAGCATGCATACTCAAAGGAATATTATAAAGGAATACCGGGAATAACAGTTGACAGGGTGTATGGAGAAGTAGTAAAGAGATTGGAAGAGAAAAATGGAAAATAATAGAATAAAGTTTTCAAATTCAAAATTTTACGAAATAAACAGAATGCTGAATAAAAAGCCATGGAAGTATATATACAAGGAACTGATGCCAAAATCTCTTTATAAGCGTATACAGACAAAGATGGATTTTTTACAGCAGGAGGCAGTGGCTGAAAGCTGGGACAGGATAATAGAAGCATATTTTGAGGGAAAAACTGAGAAAATTGAAGTTTTTCCAAAGAAAAATCTTGCTGGAAGGAAAATAATATGGCAGTACTGGGGAACAGGATGGGAATACGGAAAACTGCCTGATATTGTGAAACTGTGTTATAAGTCGGCTGATAAATATAAAGGAAATTATGAAATTATAAGACTTGATAATGAAAATATGAAGGAATATATTGAATTTCCTGAATTTGTTATGGAAAAGATTGAAAATGGAAACATGGGATATACTCATTTCAGTGATTTACTAAGGCTGGCTTTACTTGATTCTTATGGTGGTGTATGGCTGGATGCTTCAATTTTAATGACAGGTTCATTATCTGAGTATTCTGCTTCTGCTGGAATTGAAAATAAAGGATATTTCATGTTTCAGCGTTCAGACAGTACTGAAAATAAAGAATTCTGGGAAAAGCTGAACAGTGATTATTTTTCCTGGGATAAAAGAAATAAAGTTAGAGTTTTGAACAGCGTTATTTTTTCTGAAAAAAACAATAAGATGATACATTCCCTGCTGGAGTTAATGCTCACATTCTGGAAAAATGAAAGCGAAATACCTCATTATTTTTTCTTTCAGATACTTTACCATGAACTGGCAGGAAAGTATATGCCTGAAGAAAAATGTAAAATTATAGACGATACATTGCCTCATATCCTTTTTAGCAGATGGAATAAAAGATTTTCTGAAATGGAACTTAGCAGAATTACAGATAAGACAAGTATTCATAAACTGACTCAGAAGGGAATATCAAAGGGAAATTGTATTCCAGATTCGTTTTATGATTATTTTAATAAAAAATTTGATGTATAAAAACAGGAGATGAAAATGGTAAGTGAAAAAACAAAGCCAATAAGCATAGTTACTGCATTTTTTGATATAGGAAGAGGAGAAATAGGTGAAGGGTATCCTGACTATCTGAGAAGAACAAATGATACGTATTTTGAACACTTTTCAAGGCTTGCAGCACTGGAAAATGAAATGGTTGTTTTCACTTCTGAAGAACATAGGGACAGGATTGATGCACTTAGGGAAGGAAAGCCTACAAAAATAATTGTAATAGAGCTTAAGAAGAAATTTAGAAGACAGATAAAAGCAATAGAAAAAGTCCAGAAAAGTGAAGAGTTTAGAAGCAGAGTAAATAAAGACATGCTTATAAATATAGAGTACTGGTCTCCGGAATATGTGCTTATAAATAATCTGAAAACCTATTTTGTCAATTATGCAATAAGAAAAAAACTTGTATCTGGAGAACTTGTAGCATGGGTTGATTTTGGATATATAAGGGATATGGAGACGCTTAATGGTATCAAATGCTGGAAATACGACTTTGACAAGGAAAAGATACACTTATTTACAATAAGGAAAAAACATCCTCTTAACAGTATGGAAGATGTATACAGTGCGATTTTTAATAATGCCGTATATATTATTGGAGGTTCACTTGTAGGAAGTCCTAAAAAATGGAAGGAATTTTACAAGCTGTTAAGAAATAATCAGAATGAGCTTTTAAAGGAAAATGTTATTGATGATGATCAGGGACTTTATATGATGAGTATATTCAAAAGACCTGAACTGTTTAAGCTGAACTATCTTGGAAAGGACAGATGGTTCCATCTTTTCAGAAAATATGATAAAACCATAAAGATGAGCCTGTTTGAAAGAATAAAGGATTTCTTTTGATTAATCCAAAGAATTTTTAAATTAACAGATTATAGAATAAAATGCCCCACATCTTATTATAAAGAGTTTTGAGGCATTTTTTTAATAAAAAGCTTTTTTCAAAAGAAATTTCTTAACTTGTTCGGCAGTTTCCTTTTTAGCAAAAAATATTCTCACAGGGTTAAAAGATTTATTTAAAGTGAAATTTAAATAATAAAAACCTCCATTACCACCACGACCATGAACTTTTTCAATTTTCACATCTTTAATCCATGAGTAGGGGAGTATATATGCAGTATAGATGGAAAATAAATATTTATCTCCAAGTTTTATATCACTTTGTAATATTACTTCACTTTTAATTATTTTATCTGAGTTAAAGAAATCTGTTTTTGCACTATTTAAAATATTGTATTTATTTAAATAATTCAGCATGTCAGAAACTCTTTTCTTTTCTTTTTTTATCATAAATAATGTAAGCAGTAATAAGAAAAACATAATAACCCATAAAATAATTGGTAGTGTTAAATGATCTAGTACGAATGAGGCAGGACTTATGAGAAGATATGAATATTTCTTTGAAAGTTCCAGTCTTTCAAGATACATTGCATATCCACCAAATAGGATAAATAAGGTATCTGCCAGTAAAAATAAAACTTCTGCCAAATAAAAAGATTTTATTGATTTTTCCATTTTTAAAATATTGTAAAAAAAATCTCTGGGAGCTAAGTTCTTTACATTTTCATCAAATTCTAAAAATAAAATTTTTCTAACTATTCTTTTTCTAAAGAAAAAAGCAAGAAACATAGATAAAATAAAGAGTGAGGGAATAAAGAGAATATCCCCGATTATTCCAGACATTACCATTTAAAATCATCCCTTCCGTATAATTCATGTTTATTTTTTAAGATAAGCTCCCTAACTTTTTCAGCTACACTTTTTTTTATAAAAAATATCTGGATAAAATTAGAAAAGTTATTAATAGTAAAAGTCAAAGAATAATAGTTTCCTCCACGATTAAAAACTTCATCAACTTTTATATTACTAATCCATGAATAGGGGATTATATATGCCGGATAAATACAGAATAAATATTCGTTCCCAAGTTTTAAATCGCTTTGTGCTATTATTCCTGTGTCAACTATTCTGTCAGATTTAAAAAAATCTTCTCTTGCATAAGTTAAAAGGTTATGATTATCTAAATTATCCAACATTTCAGTAATTCTTTTATTTTCCTTCTTTTGCATAAAATAAGCAAATACCAACAGAAAAACTAGAACAAACCACATGAAAATAGGAATACTGAATTTCAGAAATACGGAAGAAACAGGACTTATAGGAAAATCAGGAAATTCTTTTAAAAATTTCATTTCTTCAAGATATTGAAGATATCCACCAACTAAAATATATGCAGTATCCACAATTAGTAAAATAATTTCTGTCCAGTAAATTATTTTTGCTCCCCTCTCCATTTTTAAAATATTATAGAAAAAATCCCTGGGATTTAAATCTTCAAGTTTATCATTACTTTCTAAAAATACAATTTTTTCCATCCCTCTTTTTTTTGTGATTATGGCAATAAAGATTAGTACAATAAAGGCAACAGGGATGAACAGCATCTGGGCAAAATCTCCCATTAAAAACACTTCCTTTCCAGTAAAAAATATCTGTTGCTGCAATAATTTCATATTCATAGATTTTTTTCTTTAATTATCTTGAATAGTATAAGGTATGTAATATTTCTTAAAAAATGGTGTTAATTTATCTA
Organism: Leptotrichia sp. oral taxon 215 str. W9775; assembly: GCF_000469505.1. NCBI lineage: Bacteria > Fusobacteriati > Fusobacteriota > Fusobacteriia > Fusobacteriales > Leptotrichiaceae > Leptotrichia > Leptotrichia sp. oral taxon 215. The sequence continues at coordinate 39,715 of NZ_KI272874.1, forward strand.
TTTCATCTAAAATCATCTGCTCAGTAACAGAGAGTGAAATTTTACTTGTCTGAAAAAAACGTTTAACCACTTTTCCATTTTTCTTATGAACTTTTATTTGCCCCCTGTAAGAGATACGGATACGGGTATAGTAAAATTCCACATAATCAATATCAGAAAGTGGAATTTTTACTGCAGGTAAGGAATTAAGATATAAGTTTTCCTCTTCTACATAAAAACATTCCATTGTTTTTTTTCTGCTTATTAAATATATGAGAGTTACACCGCATATAACAAGTATTAACATATTAAGAAACATCATCATTATCATCATTTTTTCTCCTCCTTTTAATTTTTAAGTATTTAATTCAATTTTTCATTCTATATTAAAAATATTTATTATTACAGTAATCTTCGTAATCATCAAAAGCCATTTCCATTGCATTATTTAGTAAATATATGAAACATTGCTCAATAATATCTATCCAAGCTAATAGATATTTAGTCTGCTCATGACTTAATATGTTATTTCTGGATAGCATTCCTCCTTCTGATACCCAGATTCTTGTATAATGGATAATATTCATAATATCAGAAACTATATTTTTATCTATATTTTCTTTTTGAATTTCAGGTGCCAGTATTTTTAGACATTCCATTACTTCAATGAAATTTTTTTCATTTAATTCACCTTGAAAAGGACGTAAAATTCCTAAAAATCCCTTTTCCCATTTAGGATTTCCAATATTTTCATTTCTACAGGAATGAAACGATAATAACTCTTTTGCTAATTCTATATTCATAATATAATCCTTTTAAAACCTTCCTTATTCTTTTTTTTCATAAAAAGCTTCATAAGTAGCCATTTCTAATTTCTCTGAATTAAAGCATTTTAAAATTATCATCCACCATTATTTTATGTCTTTCAAAATATTTTTTTAATAGGATATAGTCACTTATTTTTACTTCCATTTTAGTAAATACATTTTTTTCCATATCAAAAATTTCTATGATAGGAATATTAGTCCTTCCCCCCCTCTTAACTTTTTTATCATAAAATTTGATAAAATTTATTTTTTCAATTTTTATAGATTTTATTTCATTCTTATTGTATAACAGAGTAATTTCCCTGCTGTCTATATTTAAAGAATATTTTTTATTCTTTAACATTTTTAAAAGTTCATAAATACCGGCAGCTGTGATTGCAATCAACCCAAAGAAATAAAAAATTTCCTTGTAGTTTTTATAGTCTACTCCCTTATAGTTTTTAATAAAAAGAATAGGGATTATAATAATAAATATAAGAATTCCCAGGACTTGTAAAAACAAATCAAAATTACTGATGAAAGCTTTGACTTCAAATTGATTTGAAACTTCTAAATTTTCAAGTTTTTTCAATTTATTCTCTATATAGTGGATACTTAAGCTACCTAAAGGTAAAGTTATCATCAAAACTAGAATACCTAAGATAGAAAAGCTAAAAATTATTATTTTTATATCTGAGCTTCTATCCAAAAAAATCAGCTGAACTAAAGAAATAAGCAGAAGTATCAGGAAAACACCTTTCATTATTTTTAGTGCTTTCTTTTGTCTAGCTAAATTAGGAACAAAAGTATTCAATTTTTCATCATAAACACTGTTCCATTTACGGCTATTTTCCTTCTTAGTTTCAATATTTTTATTTAAAATTAACCTATCTGTGTAATTTTTTGCTTCCAATAAAGACATATCCTTATTTTTATGAAGAAAAGTAACTGCTTCCAGTTCTTTATTTTCATTAATCAGAGAAGATAAGTATTGTTCATCTTCTTCAGAAATAGACATGTTTTTATCATAATATTCATTATCGTTTTTTTTATCAATATAATCTTTAGCCTCTTTTAAAGTCATTCCTGTTTTATCTTTAATAAAGGCAATAGCCTCCACTTTTTTTCCTTGCTTGAGTAAGGAAATAATATATTTCTCATCTTTTTCTGATAACTCCACAGTTCTTCACCTTTTCCTGTTAAAAATCTTCATACTGGTCGTTTATTGCCACGTTATTTTCTGCAAAATATTTCTTTAGTAAATAGTAATCATTTAAATTTATAGTCATTTCAGCAAGTTTTTTTTCTTCAATATCAAAAATCTGTAAAGTAGGATATTTTTCCCTTCTTGCTTTCCTTCCGTGTCTGATTGAATAAAATCTGACATAGTCTATATTATTTGTTTTTATATATTCCATTTCATTATTTTCAAAGTATATTTTTATAATTTGTCTGTCTATAAGCAGAGAATATTTTCTATTTTTAAGCTCCTTCAGAAATTTAATATAGCTGAATATCATTATTCCAATAAGAAAAAGGAGATAGATGATAAATTCAAATGAAAAATCTTCTAATAATTTATTTATCTGTAAAGATAATGCAAAAATCATCATGATAAAGGCAATTATACAGAAAAAAAGATATCTATTTTTTCTTAAAGGCCGAATTTCGAATTTTTCAGATGAATCTATTTTTTTGACTTCTCCAATTAATTTTAATCTTTTTTCGATAAGGCGTATATTTATTTTTATGACGGCATATAAAGATAAAAAAAAGAATATTGCTACTATGCTGTAAATTAGGAACGATATCTGTTCATAAGAAGTTTTATCTAGGAAAAATCCCTGTACTGAAGCGGCAATAAAAGAGATTGCTGATAAAACTAGCAGCACTTTTGCAATTTTTCTTTGTCTTGGTAAGTCAGGAATATACATATTTAATTTTTCATCAAAAACATATCCCCATTTACGATTTTTTTCCATTATAATATCCTCCGGATTTTATTTTTTTCTAATAGGAGCATTTACTCCTGCATCTTCAATTAATTTTATACTTGTTATATAATTTGTCCCAAAAATTCCTTTTCCAAAAGTGCAGGAAAATTTAGAGTCAATCTTATTTATAAAAATTCTCTGTCTAAACATTCCAGTAGAATATAAATCTGGAGAATCTTTAAATTTAAAAATATAGACATGTGTAAGACTTCTTCTACTTCTATGAATGGTAAAATAATCTTCTAAAACTACTTCCTGAGTTTTTCTATTGTGTATAAAAATTCTATCCGCTATTTTAAAAAGTATAGCCCAAGATATAAGAAGACTTGGGATAAAAATATATAAAGGTGAACCTACTATTTCTATTATGTCTGTTTTAACAATGATATACCAAACAGGAATAGCAAAGATAGCTGTTGCTATGGAAACTGAAAGAAAATTACAGCTTGTATTGTAGTTAACAAATGAACTACCTCCAGCATGCATTTTTTTACTATGATAACACAGGCTTGAAATTAAAATTAATAGTCCAAAAGCACAAATTGCTATTCCTTGTAAAGGAGAGCTGCTATTAAAATATAATGTTCCTCCTAATATAAAGGAAAGTATTGAAAAAAATATTGATGTATCTATTAAAAGTGATAATGCAGAATAAAAAACTAAATATCCTAAGAAAAACATTATTTAACCTCCACCATTTTTAAATTCTCCTCATAAGTTTTATCTGCATCAAGGCCAAAGGCTTTAAAAATTTTTCTTTTCAGTTCTATATGATCTGGATTTTTCAAATCAGGTACATTACGCTTTTTATATTTTTCCCAGAAAGGAGAATTGGACTTTGCTTCTATACATTCTTTTAATTTATAAGTATCTATTACAAAACCTATTCCTTCTCTTCTAAGAGTTTGAGGACCAATTTTTAAGTTTTTAATGAGTTTTTCATAATCAGAAAGAGGAATTTCCCTATATATAAGTCCATATTGTAAGTATGCAATATTTTTATCTATACCACTTATACTTTCACTAACTGAAATAAACATATCATTTTCCTCAGGTTTCAAAGGTAAATTACCCAAAATAACAGCTTCTCCATAATAAAAAATATTATCCATAATAGGTTGTGAAGGCAATGCCAGACACTTAGATAATTCTTTCAAATCAATATTTTTATTATCACTTATCTTATGATAGACTTTTATTATTAAAGGTTTTCCCATAAGATGAGCTAAACCATAGTTTTTATTCTTTTCAAAATTTTCATCTTTTCTTAGTTTAGAAACATCCATTAAAATTCTACCAAAACACCATTCTCTTCTTGAGAGTTTGAAAGCAAAGAAATCACCTTCATTAAATTTACAATGCTTTCTTTTAGCGTTTTTAAATTCTTCTATTTCTTCTAAATCTTCTTCAGTAGTTTCTTTCATCCATTTATCTAACCATTTTTTTAAATCATCAAGAGATATCTTTTCCTTTTCAGTAAATGTTTCTGAATAATAAGTTCTTTGTGAAGTATAATTTGCAATAATCACTCCATCAGTTGAAAAAGTAAAATAAGTTCCAAAAGGTGAAAAAGATTGAGTTGCTGTATAATTAAACTTTTTTATTTTTCCCCTTTTAGTTTTTGGAAGTATCATTGTACGATTTTCTGATGTCTTTACATTTAATTCAGATTCATGATAATAATTTTTGCTAACTTTTATTTCTTTTCTAATAATGTCATCTTCAAAATAATAATAGATACCATTGTCAAACTTTACAAGTTCCCAATGTTCTTCCACAGGAATAAGTCCTAAATATTTTCTTTGTTCATTATTAAGTTCAAATATTAATTTCATTTTAGCCTCCGTGTTTTCCTATTAGTAATTATAACACTTTTTTCAATTTTTTGAGACAGTACTCTGACCCCAAAAGCTAGACACAGTATTGGAGATTCAGTACATTTATTTTTTATATATTTTGTCTATTTTTTGTGACTTATATTTCTTTTTTAAAAGAAGTTCTCTTATTTTTTCACAAATTTCTTTTTTTGCAAAAGTTATATTTATAGGTTTAAAAGGTGCTTTTAATATAACATTTACATAATAGAATTTACTACCATATCTACCAGGATTTTCTACAATTTTTACATCATCAAGCCAATAATAAGGAATTATATAGCCTGGATAAATAACAAATAAAAATTTACTTCCAAATTTTATATCATTTCCTAATAATCCAGTTTCAACTATTTTATTTTGGATCATAAAATCTGCTTTTGCACATTTTAAAAGTTCAAACTTTTCTAAATTATCCAACATTTCAGAAATTCTTTTATCTTCTCTTTTTTTACTGATAAAAGCAAGTAGAAAAAGACTGGATATAACAAACCATGTAAATACTGGTATAACAGGAGTAATTGAAAAAGCTGAATAATCTTTATATTCCTTATATACTGGAAATATAATGAAGACAGTAAATAATAAAAATAAGAAAAATCTAGCATAGTTAACTGTTTTTGTAAACTTTTCCCTCTTAAGTATGTTTAGAAAAAATTCTTCAGGTGCTAAGTTTTTTAAATCTTCATCAATTTCTAAAAACATAACTTTTTTTATTAATCTTTTTCTGATTATAAAAATAATAAACAATAGAAAAATAAACGATATAACTATAAAAAATTCTATAAATATTAATTTCATTTTAGCCTCCGTGTTTTTCTATTAATTCATCAGGAAAAACATATCCTTTTTTCATTAATTCCTTTATATTATTTTTAGCTTTTTCAGAAGTCAGGATTTCATCACAGATTTTTATAAAATCATTATTAATATCCTCGCTATCCTCTATGTATTCTTTTATCATCATGACAGTAAGGTAATCATTTTCAGATGAAGATAAATATTTTGCCTTTTCTAAATATTTTTCAATTAGCATTTCTCTATTTTCTAAAGCGGAAATTCCAATAACAGGACCTTCATCTAATAAAGCGTCAACTAAATATGAAATATTATTAAATCTTTTACTGGAGATATTTTCTTCATTTAATATTTCCAGTAAATTTATTTTTTTTGCACAAGTTAATGCAGTATATGACGGGACTACCTCATTATGGCAGCCTTCTTCCAATATCCATTCTTTTATTTCATTATTAGTAACTTCTAAATATGGAATAGTGTGTACTCTTCCCCATCCTTTAACTTTTTTAGCAATTTCAAAAATTTCATCATTTGCATTTTCTGAATATTCTATTATATTTAAACAATATAGGGTAAATTCATCTGAAAGAGCTAAGATTTTTATTTTTTCCATTATTTCAGCATTATTCTCAACCCCCATTAATGACAATACAGATAAAGAAAATTTTATACATTCCTTATTTTTGGAAGTAATTAACTGAAAAAGGGAAAATTTATATAGATTATTAATATTTATTTTTTCTCTTTCCTGAAAAATCCATTTTAATAGGGGAATTTTTATTGAAACCATTGAAAAATTTAAATTGTTTAAGTTATTGTCAGCTTCTTCAAACTTTCCTTCTGAAATTTGAAAAATAATGTCTTTTAAAGGTTCTATACTGTCTTCATTTCTGGCTGTATGGTATAAAAAAACTCCGTCCATAGCACCATCTGCCCAAGAAATTCCATCTATTTTTTCTTGAGGAAGACTAAAATCTTTGGGTAAACTTCCATCAGATTGAATGGAAGATTTTATTAATTCATATATAGATAAATTTTTATTTTCCAATTTTGTATTCTCCTTTTTTATAGTTTTATCTCATTATATGCTCATCTAACTGAATAAAGCAAACAATTTTTTTATTTTTCAGTTCTTCTACACTTGGTAATATATCGTTTTCCTCATCATCTTCCAGTCCCACCTGAGCAATTAAATGGTCAGAAAATTCATCTTCGTAAATATCACAGGTAATAAACGGAACACTTTTAATACACAGGGCATTCTGCACATCTACATAATAGATTGTATTTCTAAATGCGTCAAGGGTTGATTCATTAATAATAATTTCAACTTTTCCAACATGAAAAACTTCTTTTTTCTTTCTAAACACTTTATTTTCCTCCTTGGATGATAGATTTAGTCTGTTAAAATGAACAAGGCTTTTATAATACATTTTATTTTTATTCTACTACAATTTTAAAAAAAATTAAATATGTTGAAGTAAATAAAAAAATATTATAATATATTAATATAAATAAAATATATTTTAGGAATGAAAATAAAGGAACAACAATATCAAAGTAGTATTATGAGGCTGATGGTAGTCTAACACTTTCAGAGCCTCTTATTTCAAGACCTATGGGGAATGGATTAGAAAAATATAGGAGGGTGATTAAAATTTTTTATACAATGGAAAAACTTCAGAAAATTCATGAAGAAATATTAGAAGGAAATATGGAAATATTAAAAGATTTTCCTTTACCTTACTGCCTTTCTGAAAATAAGGAGGATTTTGTAGTTTTGAGAAAGGGAAGAATTGTAAAAGAAGAAAATCGTATAAAGTATTTTTTTCCAAACTCAGAAAGCAGTGAAAATGATTCGATATACTGTCTTATATGGGGGCGTAAAAATGAAGGAAGCTATGGTATAGGAGGAACACCGGTGCCAGATGATTTTTCTGTGAAAGAAATGGAATTTTCAGGCGATAAACTTTCTTTATTGAGTACAGAGGGAGAAAAAATAGAAGCCGCATTAAAACAGTTCAATAAGGCTTTGCAGAATATATGGAGAAATTTTACTATGGAAGAGCTGTCTAATGCTTTTAGGACTGCACCTGATACTGTTTTAGAGGAAATAACGAAAGAAAAAATGCCTAAGACAGTTACTATAAAAAATTTTGGTAAATTTACAAATAACGGGGAACTGAATATCTATAAATTAGTTAAGGAAGGCATTGAATATTATTTTAATGCTGAAAATAAGGAAGAACTCAAAAAAGTGAAAAATATTTTTTCAAATATAGAACTTACAGACTTTATAAAAAAAGCCAAAGAATATTCAGCTCATAAACTGCTTGAATTAAAAAATGATTCCTGGTTGGAAGAAGATGAAAAGGAAGTTACAGAAAAAGAGTTTAAAGAAAGAATAAAATTTGCAGGTCTTCATATATTCAGTGAATCGGCTAATTTCTATTTTGACGATGATGATTTGTTCTGGGGGCATACTATTGAAGTTACTGTCAATCAGAAGTTAGAGTTTACAAATGCGGATATAGCGGGTTAGAAAAATATAAAGGTATATACTTTTAAAGAAGGGGTAATAGGAGTGAAAATGACAGAAGTAACTATAAAAAATAAATATTTTTTAGGTCATTATGACTATATTACAGTCTGGGCAGCAGATAAAGAGTATCATTTAAAACCTGATTCAAAATTTACGTTCCTTACATCACAAAAAGAAGAAGAAATAGTGATTTCATTATTTTTTTCTAAAAGCAGGAAAATGATTATAAACTGTTCAGAAAGAAAAAGAATATTTCTGGAATTAAAACCGGATATGAAAAAAAGTCTTGTATTAAATTTACTGAATTTATTTATAAGTATTGTAACTATGCTAGTTATTCCGGGATTATTTGGAATTAATATTAGAAGTATAGCTATCATTATTATTTCAGTATTTTTTATCTTTTTTTCTAATATGATTTTTGCAGTAAAAACAATAAAACTGGCAGAAAAATAAACAGTATGGGGTGGAATAAAATGAAAAAGAAAATAAAAATGTTATTGGTAATACTTTCTTTACTATGTCTTTATTCCTGTAAAAGTTCTGAAGAAAAGACAAAGGAAAGAGAAGAAAAGATGCTGGATGACTATGTGGAAATGCTCGAGAATGAATTTAACCTGACACTGGATAAGTGGGAATATTATGTAAAGGAAGAACATATTGTAGGTGGAAATCTGATAAAAAACCCGGAATCCTATGTCCTGTACAAGTATGATGTTCCAAAATATAAATCAGAGTTTTTTTATGACAGGGATTTAATCCATGTAGAATCTCCTCCAACAAAATTTGTTTTTAGAGATGGAAGTATGTTAATTCCTTTTCTTAAATACGAAGATATAGAGAAGGTTCCATTTTTCAACAAGACAGGGAAATCTAATTTACTGTTTGAAATTATTGACAAATATGGATTAAGACCATATTTATGGAGTCAGCTGATATATGATAAATCAAAGGGTAATGATTTTGAAAAAATAGAGAGCATATTAAAAAAACATGGTATAAAATATGATAAAGAACATAATATGGGTTCATTTGGGAAATGGGCATGTGGCATAATACAAAAAGAATGGAATGGTGAAATTTTTACGAAAAGTTTGACAAGACATAATACAACATTAACAGTAATGGATGAAGAATGTGGAGATGAAGTAACGGAAGGAAAATTTGAAAGGATGAAGATATATGGCAAAAAGTTTGAGGAGTACTTTTCCAAGCCAAGGAAATTTGAGGAAATAGACTGGTATGAGTTTATGAAATACAATGATATTCATCCTATTATAGTGATTTATGTGGCTGACTCTCCGGAAGAGAAGGTAAAAAAGATTGTAAAGGAGATAAGGCCATACTATAATCATAAAGATTTTACAATATTATTTTCATATTATATAGAGAATGAAAAAGAATATATAGAAAAATATCTATGGTAGTGGAGTTTCTGCTTCCCGTAAAAATGGGATTATATAGAAGTCATATAAATTAAAGTAATAGTGACAAAAAAAGCACATCTGTTCCAGAAAAAATTCTGTCGGATGTGCTTTTAATATTATTTTTTCAGCTTTTTATACATAAAATTCAGTATTGCAAGCATTATTGCAAGGGTGAAAATCATTGGTTTTTTATTAAGGTTATACTCTGTCAGTCCCTGAATAAGGTAAGCTATATAAGAAGATTTCAGTCCTATCTCAAGGGCAATATACCCTGAATGAACTCTATTCTTTGTTTTTTTGAAATTAAGCTTTACAAGTCTTAAAGGAATAATAACAAACAGAAAGTAAACTAACGGGATAACTCCTGCAATTCCATAATTTGCAATATGGTGAAGATACATGTTGTGTGTATTTGTAATTCCTACAGGATCAAGACCATAGTTAGTTTCAATATAGTTTAAAACACCCTTTTCCTTGAAATGATTCATATTGAAGGCAATTCTTTCCTTTGTGGCCATACCGAATATTGGACTTTTTTTGAATGAAGAAATAGCCGCATCCCAGAACATTACACGCAGGTAGCTTGAAGGATCCTGCTTATATTTGATAATGTACTGCAATCTATCGGTAATTGATTTTGGCAGAAGGAAAAATCCGCTGACAGAAGCTGCAATAAATCCTAGAATGTAAACCTTGTTCCTTTTATACAGAATATATATTAAAGGCAAAAAAAGTGATACATACACCATTTTTGACCTGTTTGCTATGATTATAAATAAATCAAGCAGAAAAACTCCTGTAAGAAATAATTTTATCCATGTATTTTTTCCTTTATCTTCATTTCTGTAAAACAGAATAAATGACAGCAGGAATAACAGCAGAATAGACATAATGTTTGCAAAATCCTGAGTCTGAAGGGCAAAAAATATTCTCGGATATTCAAAACCTTTCGGATGAGCCCATTCCTCATAATTTTTTATAAAAATTACTAAAGTTATAATCAGTGAAATTGTTCCCCCTGCAAGGAAAGCTTTTATAAAATTCCATAATTTATTTTCATTGTCTATGTAAAAAACTAACGGGAAAAATATTAACCAGTATAAGTAGTGGTTGCTGTCCACCCTTGAAACTATTCCACCACTTAAAAGGGAAATTATAAAGGGTGAAAGGACAAAGATTAATAACCCTGCCGCTATTTTTCCATCAACTAAAGTTTTTAGGGCACTTCTATTTTTCCTGAACAACATGCTGAGTAAAAATATTAGCATTATCAGATAACTGAGAGTCTGTTCCCCTTTATACGATAAAAATAACATAACTGGAAACAGAAGTGTAAGGAAATACCCTGTTAAATTCAATTTTTTCATATATCAAGCTCCTGATTTTATTTATTTTATAAATTTTATCATATAAAAGATATTTTTGGAATATTTATTTGATTTTATGATATAATATATAAAATAAATTGAAAAAATGAAGAGGATGAAAATGTCGGCTTTAAAATTGAGTATAATCGTACCTGTATACAACGTGGAAAAATATGTGGAAAAGTGTCTGGAGTCATTGTGCGGACTGAGGATAGAAAATGAAATTATAGTAGTAAATGACGGAACTAAAGACAGCTCACTTGAAATAGTGGAAAGATTTAAGGAAAATCACAAAAATGAAAATATAATAATCATATCCCAGGAAAATCAGGGACTGAGCGAAGCCAGAAATAATGGTCTTAAAGCAGCAAAAGGAGAATATATTTCCTTTATAGACAGTGATGATTTTGTGGATACGGAAAATTATGAAAAGTTTATAAATGAAGTTATAGAAGACAAGGTAGACATTGGAATAGGAAGATATAAAAAGATTATTGAGAAAAATAACGGAACTGAACTTGAATGTGTGACAGAAATAAGAAATTATGATAAGGGAGAAATAAGAACAGGAAAAGAATATTTTGATATAATGTACAGGAACGACATGCATGGACCGGAAGTATGGGATGATATTTTCAGGAGGGAATTTCTGCTGGAAAACGGCATATTTTTTAAGAAGGGCAGAATGCATGAAGATGAGATTTTTACAGCTGAAACTCTTTTAAAGGCATCAAAAGTGAGATTTTATGGAATTTATTATTATAACTATTTGCAGCGTGAAAACAGCATCATGTCAACAAAATCCCTGAAAAACTATCAGGATATGGAAAAAAATATAAATGAAATTTATGATTTTATGATTGCTGAAAAAGACAGCAGGACAAAAAAGCTGCTGGAAGATGAAATTCACAGGCTCTATAAGATTATAATAAAACATTCTAAGGATTATAAAGAGGAAAATGCCATTTTTAGAAAAAATTACAGTAAATTTCTTTCTGAACATGGTGAAAATAAATTGAAAAAAATAGTAACAAGAATAAAGAAAAGCATAGACAAGAAGATTAAAAAAATAAAATCTTCATAAATATTTTCAAAAGGAGTTTCAAATGAAATTAAGTATTATAATACCTGTATATAATACAGAAAAATACATAAAGCAGTGTATCGAAAGTGTAACAGCCATAAAAGATATTGAAACTGAAATAATAGCGGTAAATGACGGCTCTACTGACAGCTCAAAGGATATACTTGAAGAATATACTGAAAAGAATGATAGAATAAAAGTCATAACACAGAAAAATCAGGGGGCAAGTGCCGCCAGAAATACAGGAATTAAAGCCAGTACAGGAGACTATATATATTTTCTTGACAGTGATGACTGGATTGATACGGTTTCATTTGAGAAAATAATAAAAGAGCTTGAAAATGACTATAAAAATGGAGAAAAAATAGACATTGTAGTCGGAAAGGAAAAAGCTTACAGCGAATTTACAAAGGAAGAAGTTCTGGATGAGAGAATTCCGAGGGAACTTATTGGTAAAGTAGTGTCAGGGAAGGAATACATGATAAAGTCAATCAGGGGAAAATTCTGGAATGTAAGGCTTCCGATATATCTGTACAGCAGAAAACTTCTTACAGATAACGGTATTTATTTTCCGGCAGGCAGAAAGTCCAATGAAGATGAAGTGTTTTCGATAGATGTGTTCTATCATGCGGAAAAGCTTAAAATAACTGATGAAATATTCGGATATTACAGGGCTAGAAGCGGAAGTATAATGTCTGTACTGAATATAACCCATGCAGAAGATATTTTTGAAAATGCTAAGGAGCTTATTAAAAGATACAGAAATGAAAAGAACTCTGAAACAAAAGAAATAATATTTTACATGATAAAAAGATACTACAAAAGCTCAATGAGAAAATCTGTCCAGTGTGGAAGAAATGACGTATTTAAAAAAATATACCGTCAATTCAGGAAAGACTGCAAAGATTATCTTTTCAAGATAAAATCAAAAAAATTTGAGAATGTGGAACTGTATATATTGTACTATACAGGAGGAATATTTTACACAGGAGGAAATTTTCTGAAAAAAATCAGAAACAAGTTTAAAGTGAAAAGAGGATAAATGTATGACACAGATACCTAAAAGGCTTCATTATGTCTGGATAGGAAATGATGAAAAGCCTGAAATTTTTCACAAGTGTCTGAAATCATGGCAGGAGAAAATGCCGGATTATGAAATTGTTGAAATAAATGAAAAAAACTTTGATTTGGAAAAACATATAGAAAAAAATAGTTTCCTGAGGGAGTGCTATAAAAGAAATCTTTGGGCTTACATTGCTGATTATGTGAGAATACATTATTTATATGAACATGGCGGGATATATCTGGATACAGATATGGAAATAGTAAAGGATTTTTCTCCTCTGTTTGAAAATGAAAATGTAGAATTTTTCACAGGATACGAAAGTGATGACGGAATAGGAATGGGACTTTTCGGAGTGGCGGCTAAAAGTGAATTTCTGCAAAAAATGATAAATTTTTATGATAATGAAATATACGCAAGTCCTTTATTTACTTTACCTCAGATAACAAAGTATGTACTTAAAAGCTATTTTATGTGTGATTTTTCAAAAAATGAAATAAAAAATAATGAAAACGGAATATATATTTACAGAAAGGAATATTTCTATCCTTTCCTTCCTAATCAGAAATTCAGTGAAAGCATGATAAAGGAAGATACATATGCAATTCACTGGTGGCACCATTCATGGAAGGGAAGCAGACCGTTTTTATATCTGAAGACAAAACATCTTAAAGGAATAAAAAAATGTATAAAGAAAATAGGGATATATTTTCAGATAATAAGAGATGATTTTAGAAACAGGAAGGCAAAAAATAAAAATTAAGGGGAAATCCGATGAAATTATCAGTAGGGATAATAACATATAACGAAGAAAACAGAGTGGGAAAGACACTGGATTCTGTAAGGGAAATAGCGGATGAAATAATAGTTGTGGACAGTGAAAGTTCTGACAGGACAGTGGAAATTGCAAAGTCCAAAGGAGCAGAAGTTTTTGTTGAAAAATGGAAGGGGTACGGTCCACAGAAAAATTCGGTACTTGAAAAATGTAGCGGTGACTGGATTCTTTTAATAGATGCAGATGAAGTCATATCAGCAGAACTGAAGGAAAAAATAAGGGATATAATAAATGGAAATTCAGATTCTGATGTATATAAGATAAAATTGAGAAACATATGCTTTGGTAAGGAAATAAAGCATGGTGGCTGGGATGATTATGTAATCAGGCTCTGGAAAAAAGGAAAAGTCACAATAAGCGACAGGGAAGTTCATGAAAAATATGAAATAGCTGAAAATAGCAGAACAGGAAAAATAAATGAACTCATAATTCATTATACTTATGACAATATAGAGCAGTTTCTGGAAAAACTTAACAGATACACTTCCGAAAGTGCCACACAGTATATGAAGGAACACAAGAAATCAGGAATTGTAAAGATTTACTCAAAAATGCTGTTCAGATTTATAAGGATGTATATTCTGCAGCTTGGATTTCTTGACGGATATGAAGGATATCTTCTGGCAAAGTACAGCTCAATTTACACTATGACAAAATATACTAAATTAAGGGAGCAGTATTTTAAAACATTGGGAAAGGATACTTCCCTCATTGTTACAACATATAACTGGCCACAGGCGTTGGAAATATGTCTTAACAGTGTATTAAGACAGACTGCCCTTCCAAAGGAAATAATAGTGGCTGATGACGGTTCACGTGAGGAAACTGTAAATCTTGTCAAGAAAATAAAGGACAGTAATCCAAATGTGAAAATAATACATTCCTGGCAGGAAGATGACGGATTCAGGCTTTCAATGTCAAGAAACAAGGCGATAGCAAAAGCAACAGGAAAATATGTCATAATAATAGACGGAGATTTGATTCTGGAAAGACATTTTATACAGGATCATATTGAAAATATGGAAAAGGGATATTTTATCCAAGGTTCAAGAGTAATAATATCTGAAGAAGAATCTAAAAAAATATTGAAGGGGAAATTGCCTGAATTTCCAAAAGTGCTATTTGAAAAGGGATATAAAAATAAGGCAAATACAATAAGAAATAAGCTGCTTTCAAAAATTGTTACTAAAAAGGATAAAAAGCTTTCCGGAATAAGAGGGTGCAACATGTCCTTCTTTAGGGAAGATTTAGTAAAGGTAAACGGTTTTGAAGAAAAAATTCAGGGCTGGGGGCGTGAAGACAGTGAAATCGCAGTCAGACTTTTTAATAGTGGCATAGGTAAAAAGAAGCTTAAATTTGGCGGGCTGACTTATCATATCTACCATAAGGAAAATGATAGGAGCGGGTTAGCTGAAAATGATGAATTTTTAGCCAGAGTAATAAAAGAGGAGAAGAAAAAAGCAGAGAAAGGGCTGGATAGTCATGAATGATGTCAGTTTAGTAATAACAAGTTGTGGAAGGTTTGATTTGCTGGAAAGAACTTTAGACAGTTTTTTCAAGTATAACACTTATCCAATAAAAGAAGTGATAATAACCGAAGACAGTACAGAAGGAAAAAAACTGGAAAAGCTGGTCTCAAAATATAAGGATCAGAATTTTAAATTAATAGTGAATGAAACGAGAATAGGACAGATAAAGTCCATTGACAAGGCTTATAAGGAAGTAAAGACAGAATATGTATTTCACTGTGAGGATGACTGGGAATTTTTAAGAAAAGGATTTATAGAAAAATCCATGGATATGCTTAAAGAAGACCCTAAAATAGCAGTAGTTGGTTTAAGATCCAGGGAAGACTGCTCGGGAATTCCTATTTCCAAGGAAAACTACAAGGCATCCAATGGAGAGGAATACTTTGAAATACTGGAAGATGTATTTACATATAATCCGGGACTTAGAAGAAAGGATGTGTGTGACCTGTTCGGTTCCCATGAAAAGCTAGAAGGGAAACTGTGGGAGGCGGAACTGTCAAAATTTTACAAGGACAGGGGATTTAAAATGATTTCCTTTGTAAATCCCTTTGTGGAACATATAGGAAATAAAAGACATGTCCACTTCAGCAAAAGGGGAAAAAATAGCGTTCTTGATTTTAAAATAGACAGAATGGTGAAAAAAATAAGATATACATTTTTAAAATTATTTGGAAAAGTAAAATAAACTGCCGGGAAAGGATAAAATTATGGAGGAAGTTACTTTGGTAATAACAAGTTGCGGAAGATTCGACTTGCTTAAGAGGACTCTGGACAGTTTCTTTGAAAAAAACACTTATCCGATAAAAAAGATAATAATAACAGAAGACAGTACAGAAGGAAAGAAACTGGAAAATCTTATTTCTCAATATGAAAATAAATATAATTTCTGCCTGATAATAAACGAAACAAGGGAAGGTCAGCTGAAATCAATAGATAAGGCCTACAACGAAGTAGATACCGAATATATATTTCATTGTGAGGATGACTGGGAATTTTTGAAGGAAGGTTTCATAGAGAAATCAATGAAACTTCTTAAGGAAGACCCAAAACTGCTTACTGTGGGATTACGTAGCAAAAAGGACTTTAAGGAAGACTTTTTCATGAAGGAGGAGTATGTTTCAAAAGACGGAGAGAGATTTTATGAAGTAAATGAAGAAATCTATACATATAATCCGGGACTTAGAAGGAAATCTGACCATGATCTGTTTGGATCTCATGAAAAACTGAAGGATAAGCTTTATGAAATGGAGCTATCAAAATTTTATAAGGACAGAAATTACAGAACTATCTATTTTAAGGAAAAGTATGTGGAGCATATTGGAGACAAGAGACATGTACATTTCAGCAGAAAAGGAAAAAATAGTATCCTCGACTTTAAAATAGACAGAATGGTAAAAAAAATAAGATATACATTTTTAAAATTATTTGGAAAGGTAAAATAAAATGTACTTACTATTAGCAGGATTGGCTGCAGTTCTGATTTTTTTGTATTTTCATTATATATACAGGAAAAAATCAGTGGCCTGTCTTATGTATCATAATGTTTTCAATGAAAAAACTGAAGGAATAATATCAGAAGAAGAATTTGAAAAGCATATGGAATACATAAAAGACATGAAAACATATAAAATGGAAGAACTTGAAGAAATGAACTATATTCTTGATGAGAAAAGCATACTTGTCACTTTTGATGACGGATATAAAAATAACTATACTAAAGCTTTTCCAATCCTGAAGAAATACAATATAAAAGCTACAATTTTCCTCAATACAGCCTATATTGGAAATGACAGGGATTACCTGGACTGGGATGAAATAAAGGAAATGTATGAAAGCGGTCTTGTGGATTTTCAGCTTCATACACATTCCCATTATCCGACAATAAGAAAAGCTGAAATAAAAGGATTTTTTGAAAAGACGGAAGGGGATTTTGTAAAAAGGGAATATTTTTCTATTTTCAGGGAAGGCCTTTCAAAGAAGGAAAAGACTGAAATAAAGGATTTCAGGGATTTAGATTTTACAGGACTTCCTGTATTTAAAATAAGAAGCCAGATTTCCATAAAGGGTATGAAACTGAAGGAAGGATTTATGGATAAGTATAGGAAAATTGTAAATTCTGAAGAATTTAAAGAAAAATCTTCCAAAGAACAGAAAATATTTCTGAATAAACTGTTTAAGGAGCAGAAAAAGGAATTTTTTGAAGAAATTTCAGATGAGGAATTTGAAAAAAGAGTGGAGTTTGAAATAAGTGAAAATAAAAGGCTTATAGAGGAAAAATTAAATAAGAAAGCAGAATTTCTTTCATATCCATGGGGTCATGCCTATAAAGGAAATGTGGAGAAAATAAAAAAATTAGGAATAAAGTCCTTTGTGATGACTTCAGGAAATGCAAGTGGTGTAAAACTGAATCCTGAAAAAATTTACCGTATAAATGGCGACAGGATAAAGGACTATAATTTATTTGAAAAAAAATTGAAATCCGTGTACAATAAAGGATAGTAAATAGAGAAGGGATAAAACAATGAAAATACTGAAAAGTGAAGATTTCTTAATGGTAAAGAAGCTGAAGAAATATATAAAGAAATACTATTTGCTAATAGTACTTAATATGCTTTTAGCACTAGTTTCATCTGCTGTTTCAATTTCACCTCTTGGTCTTATAAAGAGACTGGTGGATGCAGGAATTTTAGGAAGTAATGAAAAAGATATACTTTATGCGGCAGGAGGAATGATCTGCCTTGCGGTAATAGGAGCAGTTTTAATTTATTGGAATGGAGTTCTTTCAGCAGTTATATCATCATCAATTTATAAAAATATAACTGATGATTTATACGTTAAAATACAATCACTTGATATGGAATATTTTTCCAGAACTAAAGTAGGGGAGTTAATGGTAAAAGTCTTAAATGACCCAAGTAATGTAAATTATCTAATAATAGAAAGTTTTAACATGTTTTCAGAAGCATTTAAAGCAATTTTCTGTTTAGCTGCGGCTTTTTATATTGATTGGAAGCTGACACTTGGAGTTTTAGTTGTTGCACCTATTTTAATCGTTACAGTGAAAAGATATTCAAAAAAATTAAAGATGTCAGGAAAAGCAAGACAGGAAGCAACAGGTACGTTAAATTCAAAATTACAGGAAACATTGTCTGGAATAAGGGTAATAAAAGCTTTTGCAATGGAAAAAGAAGAAGTAAGGGATTTTAAGAAAAAAAGTACTGAATTAAAGAAAGTGGCATTGAAAAGTGCCAGATATACATCGAAATCAAGTGCAATTTCAGAAGCCATTAACTATATAATGGTAGCAATGCTTCTTATGTTTGGAGGATTCAGGGTTCTGAGGGGAAATCATTTTACTACAGGAGACTTTATAACTATAGTAGGAGCGATTTCTTCAATGTATACTCCAGTCAAGAGAGCTATGAGCAGATACAATGAAATAAGCATGAACATCCCTTCAATAGGAAGAATATTTGAAATTCTGGATGTTGTTCCTGAAATAGCGGATGCGCCTGACTGTGTTAATTTTGAAGAATTTAGAAGTGATATAACATTTGAAAATGTTGATTTCCGTTATAAAGATAATGATGAAAAGATTCTGAAAAATATAAATCTGGTTGCAAAAAAGGGAGAAACAGTTGCTCTTGTAGGAAATTCAGGTGGAGGAAAGTCCACTTTAGTAAATCTTATACCGAGATTTTTTGATGTTGATGCAGGAATGATAACAATAGACGGAATAAATGTAAAAAACTATAAAATAAAGAGCCTGCGTAAAAAAATAGGAATTGTTCCACAGGAAACATTCCTATTTGGAGGAACAGTACTTGAAAATATAAAATATGGAAACCAAAAGGCTTCTGCTGAGGAAGTTATAGAAGCCGCAAAAAAAGCCAATGCACATGAATTTATAGAAAAACTTGAACAGGGATATGAAACTGAAATTGGGGAAAGAGGAGTAAAACTGTCAGGTGGTCAGAAACAGAGAATATCAATAGCAAGAGCAATACTTGAAAATCCTCAGATACTTATTCTGGATGAGGCTACAAGTGCCCTTGATAATGAATCTGAACAGCTTGTTCAGGATGCACTAGAAAAACTTATGAAGGGAAAAACAACTTTTGTTATTGCACACAGACTTTCTACAATAATAAACAGTGACAAGATAGTTGTTATTCAGCAGGGGGAAATTAAGGAAGTGGGAAGCCACGAAGAGTTACTTGATAAAGATGGTATATACAAATCGTTATACAATAAAAGTTTTAAAAATTAAAAATTCAGGAGGAAAATAGATGAAAAATGCAAAAAAGATATTATTATTTCTAGGGGCAATCTCACTGGTTGCATTTGGAAGTTTTAACATGACAGGAAATAAGTCAAATAAAAGTACAGTTGCTGAAAGCAAAGAAACAGAAACTGATAAAAAGGAAAATAAAAAAGCTGATGCAGTGGCAGTGGCAGTGGAAAATAACGGACAGGCACAAAATACACCGCAAACTCAGCCAGTAGTGGTTACACCACCTGTTGAAGGTGCGGCACAGGGGCAGCCTGCTGCAGATCCAAATGCACATAATAACAGCAAGCAGTCTCAAAAGAAGAGTAAAAAGACTCAGAAAGCAGTACAGTCAAATTCTCAGGTTAAGGAGAATGCTCCTGCAGAAGTAGCTCCAGTAAAGGAAACACCTAAGACAGAAACTAAGGTAGAAGCTCCTAAAAAGGTTGAAACAAAATCAGAGCCTGAGGCAAAAGAAAAATCTTCATCAAGTAGCAATAATAACTAGGTGAGGGAAAATGAGTAGAAATTACAAAGTTCAGACCAGGTTTTTATTTCATACAAACATAAAAATAAAAATACCTGAAGAATATTATTCAGAAACAGTTTTTGATGAGCTGTATGGTATACTTGAAGATGTAAATGAAAAATACAATTCCTACTCTGAAAATTCTTTTATTGACAGGATAAATAAAAATAGCGGAAATTTTGTAGAAGTAAATGAAGAAATGATTGAAATTCTTGAAAGGGTTGTTCATTTTTCAGATATGATGAATGGTGAGTATGACATTACAATAATGCCGTTAATAAAACTTTGGGGCTTTTATAAGAAATCAGATATTAGAATACCTGAAAAGAAAGAAATTGAAGAAACAGGTAAACTGATTGATTATAAAAAAATAGTAATTGACAGTGAAAGAAAAAGGGTGAAAATAGATGCCGGCCAGGAAATCATAACCGGCTCTTTCATCAAATCCTATGCCGTAGATAAACTGGTAAAGGAAATGAAAAGAAGAGGAATAGATGATGTAATTATAAATGCAGGAGGAAGTAGCATAGTGGCAGTTAATGAACTGGAAGATGATGCATGGATAGTTGGCGTTGAAAATCCTGAAAAGGAAAAAATATCAGAAAAAAGCATAGAAGGTTATGTAACTCAGATATTATTAGACAGCTATAAAGAAAAAAATGATGAAGATTTATTTGATATAAAAATTTCAGACGAATCCTATTCCACTTCAAATCAGGGAAATACCTTTGTAGAAATAGACAATCAGAAATATGGACATATACTGAGCCCAAAAACAGGCTATCCAGGAAAAAATAAACAAATAGGAATAGTTACGAAGGAAGCTTTTACAGGAGATATAATTTCTACGGGACTTTATAACCAGACTCCTGAAAAGTTTTTTGAAATACTGGCTAAGCTGAACAGGGAAATAAAGGTAGAAGGATACATGATAGATGAAAATGGAAAAATTCATTATTCAGAAGGATTTTTAAAATACGTTATAAATGAATAATGGAATATAAAACGGAGAGAAAAGGAATTAGTAAAATGAAAAATATAATAAGCGAAAAAATGAAAATCGAATCAATGAAACATGTTACTAAAAAAATAGGACTCACAACAATGAAGGATCCTGAGTTTTTTTATGTTCCGTTATCCCAACATATAGGACAGGTGGCGAAGGAAACAGTAAAAGTAGGTGATTATATACACCGTTACGAAAAAATAGGTGAAGTTTCCGGAAAAGTTTCTTCAATGGTACATTCACCTGTTTCCGGAAAAGTTACAGAAATCATAGAAAAGCCTGCTGCTAACGGAAAAAAAGTAAAAACGGTAGTAATAAAAAATGATTTTAAGTATAAGGAAATTGAAACTGAAAAAAGAAGAATAGAGGAAGTCGGAACATTCAGAAGGGATGAAATACTTGAAATTATAAAGGAAGCAGGTATTGTAGGAGAAGGAGGAGCCCAGTTTCCTACATATGTGAAATATGATATAGGATATAAAAAGATAGATACATTTATAGTAAACGGAGCTGAATGTGAGCCATACCTTACAGCAGACTACACAATAATGTCAAATTATGTGGAAGATTTGCTGGGAGGAATAAAAATTGCTGAAAAACTTCTAAGACCTAGGGAAGTTGTAATAGGTATAGAAGAGAAAAATATAGATATTGCAGAACATATTGAAGTTATTATTAAACAGAGCAGGCTGTTTAATGTAAAGATTCAGGTATTACCGACAGCATATCCTCAGGGAAGTGAGCTTCAGCTTATAAGAAGTGTTACAGGAAAGGAAATAAAGAAGAGTGAGATACCTGGAAATCATGGAATAATAGTAAGTAATGTCGGAACAGTAAAATCAATGTATGATGCCTTTACAGAAGGGAAACCTCTGGTTGAAAGAGTTGTAACTGTATCAGGGGAAAAAGTGAAAACAAAAGGAAACTATCTTTTAAAAGTAGGAACGCCTTTAAGTCATATAATAGAGCAGTTAAACCCTGAAGACAATGCAAAAATTGTATTTGGAGGACCGATGATGGGGGAAGAAGTTACTGAAACATCAACTCCTGTTGTAAAGGGAACATCAGGAATTTTATTTCTTTCTAAGGATATTGATTCAGTAAAGAGGGAAAACTGTATTTCATGCGGATATTGCGTAGATGTGTGTCCAATGGGACTGATGCCTATGAAATTTGCAGAAAGTTACAGAAAGGAACAGTATGAAAAACTTGTTACCGTATATCATCTGGATAACTGTATAGAATGCGGTGCTTGTGAGTATGTGTGTCCGTCAAGAGTACCTTTAATAAAGAGTATAAAGGAAGGAAAAGAAAAGCTTAGAGAAACGGGGGAAATGAAATAATGGAAAAAACAATGGAGAATACAATAATAAAACGTTACACTCCTCATATTAGAGTAAAGGACAGTGTTCCTAAGGTAATGGGAGATGTAATAATAGCATTACTGCCTGCTATACTTGCAAGTGGAGCAGTTTATGGACTTTATCCTCTGCTTGTTATTTTAACATCAGTAGTTTCAGCCGTAGTAACAGAGTTTTTATTTTCTGCAATATTTTTTAAGAAATACGATTCAATATTAAATTTATCGGCAGTAGTGACAGGAATACTGCTTGCACTGATGCTAGCCCCTTTCACACCTCTTTATGTGGTTGCATTTGGCGGTGCGATGGCTATAATATTTGGAAAGCTCATATACAGCGGACTTGGAAGAAACAGATTTAACCCTGCCATAGTTGGAAGGGAATTCATGACTGTATTTTTCAGTACAGTGATGGCTTCAGGTACAATTTGGTATAATGAGGAAGCGATGCAGGTAACAGGAGCAAAGCTGTTTGGATTTTTAGGAAATTTTTCATTTTTTAATAACCTTGATTCACTTATATTAAAATCATCAGGTGCAATTGGGGAATATTCAGTCCTTCTTCTAGTTCTTGGAGGAGTATATCTTATTTATAGGGACAGAATTTCCTGGCACATTCCTGTAACTTTATTTATTACAGTTTTTGTAGGAATGATGATTTCAAGATTTACAGGTATAAATGCAGGTATTTCATTAGGTGGACTTATGCTTTGTGGAATATACATGGCAACAGATATGCCTACAAGCTCGTCAACTCCACATGGGAAAATTTATTACGGAATCATGATGGGAATAGTAGTTTTTGTATTCTGGGTATTTAAAATCAGAAATGAAGCCCTTTCATATGCAATACTTGTCCTAAATGGATTTGTACCTATAATAAATGAAACTTTTACACCATTAATGTTTGGAGAAGATGCAGAAGAGGTTCAGGGAGAAAAGATAGGAAGAGGAGTAATATATGCTTTTGCAATAATAGGAGTTACTATACTGGTTTCACTTATTCATCGTTTTGGACTGATAAGATATCTTGTGTTTATCTATATAATTTATACAACAGTAATGTTAATACGCTCAAAAGAAATTCAGTAAATTTTATGATTATAATAGAATTTCCGGCATTCAAAATTTTCTGAAAAAATATGAATTGAGTCAAATAAAAAAATGGCTGTCTGAGCATAGCGAGTTTGTCATTTTTTGACTCAATGATTATTTTTGAAGGCAAAAAAATTTTGTAGCCGGTAGCGGGAGAATGAGGGTGGCATGAACCCTCATAAGTAAGGAGAAAAAAATGCAAAGTTTAAAGTTTTTGGATAAGATAGACAGAAATGCTTTAAAACTTGAAAGCAAAATATACCGGGGAGCAATTCCTTGGTTTTTGTTATGTTCGAATGAAAAAAAAATCGTATATGTTTCCACCTCCAACAGAAATCTTGAAAATTATTACAGTATGCTGGAAGGCTATTCGGGAGACATGGAAAAAGATCTTTCAATTTTTGAGAACACATCTTCAAATAAGGAAGATTTAACAGGAATAAACATAGAAATTCTTGATATATTAAAAAACAGATCTAATTTCATTCTATTTCTGAATTTACAGATTACACTTGACATATTTTTTGAAAAGGTAAATTTTCTCAATTTTAAAACAGGAAGTGAATATAAATTTTCAGAAATAGCAGATTTTTTAGTGGAAAATGGCTATGAACAGTCCTATATGGTTGAAAAGAAGGGTGAATTCAGCAGAAGGGGAGATATTCTTGATATTTTCCCGCCCAATATGGAAAATCCTATAAGATTTGAGTTTTTTGATGAAGAACTGGAAAGCATAAGGGAATTTGATGTGGACAGTCAGAGATCCCTGAGTAGACTTGAGGAAATAAAGATTTTTGGAAATATCCTGTCAGGAAATAACTATGAACTTGTTGAACTTATAG
Source organism: Leptotrichia sp. oral taxon 215 str. W9775 (assembly GCF_000469505.1). NCBI lineage: Bacteria > Fusobacteriati > Fusobacteriota > Fusobacteriia > Fusobacteriales > Leptotrichiaceae > Leptotrichia > Leptotrichia sp. oral taxon 215. The sequence goes on from NZ_KI272874.1 coordinate 64,115, forward strand.
AAGAGCTGAGGGGGGATGATGTGATTATTGTCCTTGAAAATGAGGAACTGCTCAACTATAAGATGGAGGAATATATTTTAATCAATAGGGAAAAGGAAAATGTATATAGAAAAAGATTTGAAAATCTGAAAAAGAAGGGATCCATTATTGAAACTGTAAACTTTACTGAGGAACAGATGGAAACCTTTAAGGATAAGGAAAAGCTGAATAAACTGTCCAAAACTAAAAAAGTTCAGCTTTACACTAAAACTTATGCAAAAAAACTGGAAGATTACAGGGAAATATATAATAAAAAGCAGATAGATATTATAAATTATGAGCTGTTTGAAGGATTTATCGTCAAAGATACCTTTGTCCTTACTGACAGGGAACTTGACGGGTATATTTATGAGAAGAAAAGAAAAGTAAATAAAGGCATAAAATACAAGAAGGCAAATCAGATACTTGAAGATGACTATGTTATCCATGTCCAGTATGGAGTGGGAATTTACAAGGGAATACAGACTATGGACGGAACAGATTACCTGAAAATAAAGTATGCTGATGAGGATATCCTCTATATTCCTGTTGAAAAACTGAACAGGCTTGAAAAATATGTATCTTATGGTGAGGAGCCGAAACTTTATAAACTCGGGACAAGAGGGTTTAAAAGGAAAAGAAAGAAACTGGCTGAAGATATTGAAAAATTTGCTGCAGAACTTATTAAAATACAGGCTCAGAGACAGAGCCAGAACGGATTTGTATATCAGAAGGATACAGTCTGGCAGGAAGAATTTGAGGCACTGTTTCCATTTGAGGAAACTGAAGATCAGAAAAAGGCAATCAGGGATGTCAAGGAAGATATGGAAAGTCCTAGAATTATGGACAGAATTGTCTGCGGTGATGTAGGATATGGAAAAACTGAAGTTGCAATGAGGGCGGCCTTCAAGGCAATAGAAAATAATAAGCAGGTGGCACTTATAGCACCTACAACAGTACTTGCAGAACAGCATTATAAGAGGTTCTGCCAGAGATTTTCAGGGTATCCCATAACAATAGAAAATCTTTCAAGGCTTACCCAGGGAAAATCAAAGGAAATACTGAAAAATCTTAAAAAAGGCACAATAGATATGGTTATTGGTACACACAGGCTGTTAAGCGATGATGTGGAATTTAACAATATCGGGTTACTTATAATAGATGAAGAGCAGAAATTTGGAGTGAAGGCAAAGGAAACGTTAAAGAAGAAAAGACAGAAGCTGGATGTGCTCACACTTACAGCAACACCTATTCCAAGAACGTTAAATCTTGCGCTGCTTGGAATAAGGGAAATTTCAATAATAGACACTCCACCTGTTAACAGGCTTCCAATTATAACGGAAGTAATAAATGGAACAGATGATGAAATAAAAATAGCCATTCTGAAGGAACTGTCAAGAGATGGCCAGGTATTTTACATTTATAACGAAGTAAAGAATATGAAGTATAAGCTGGAAGAACTGAAAAAAATACTCCCAGATTTTGTAAAGATGGAATTTATACATGGCCAGCTGCCTCCAAAGGAAATAAAGGATAAACTGAAGAGGTTTGAGCAGGGGGAATTTGACATTCTTATGGCTTCAACTATAATTGAAAATGGTATTGATGTTGCAAATGCCAACACGATATTAATAGAAAACTTTACAGGGCTTGGACTTTCACAGGTATATCAGCTGAGGGGACGTGTAGGAAGAAGTGACAGGCAGGGATACTGCTATCTTCTGAAGACAGGAAGCATAACAAGCAAGGGTAAGAAGAAGGAAGAAAGCATGTACAAGGTGGAAGGAATCAAGTCGGGAGGATTCCAGATTTCACTGGAGGACATGAAAATAAGAGGAGCCGGGGAAATACTGGGGGATAGGCAGCATGGAACGATAGAAACCTTCGGATATGACCTTTACATAAAAATGCTTAATGAGGAAATACGTAAACAGAAGGGTGAATACAAGGAAAAAATTGAAAATGTGGAAATTATTCTGGATGAAAAGGGATATATTCCTGAAAAATATATCCAGAGGGAAGAAAGGCTTAATATCTACAAAAGGTTTGCAATGGCAGAAACCTATTCTGAACTGTCTGAGCTTGTAAAGGAAGTGAAGGACAGGTTTGGAAAAATACCGGAGGAAACTTTGAAGTTTATCCTCAGTGTAAAGTTCAAAATCTTTGCTGAACTCAATCATATCCATAAAATAGAGGAAAAACCTGAAACATTTGAACTTTACTTTGAAAAGGAAGGTATAAGAGAACTGATATCTGAAATGTCTAAAATTTTCAGATGGAGAGATATTTCAGAAAAGTATGACAGCCTTCTTATTAAGGAAAAGACAAAGATTTCAGAACAGTTTACTGTAAAGGAAGTGTCCAAAGAAGAATTACAGAAATATATTAGAAATATAGAAGAATAATATATGTTAAGCATGGTAAAATTATAAAATGTATGAAATAATTAAAAAATAATCTGAAAATCTGTTACTAAAAAACAAAAAATATGATAAAATACAGATACAAAGAAAGAAAATGGAGGATATAATGAAAAATAAAATTAAATTAGGAATAATAGCAGTAATGTGCACACTTGCATTAGCTTGTGGTGGAGGATCAAAACCATCAGGAAAGGTTCTTTTTGAATCACCTGACAAGAAAGTAAAAGTATATGAATCAGAAGTTAACAATGAAATACAGAAAAATCTGTTTTCTCAAGGGTTAAAAGAATCAGACATACCAAAAGATCAGCTTGAAGCAACAAGAAAAAACATAATCCAGAGTATAGCTATCACAAAGGCAATGGCACTGGAAGGTAAGGCAAAAAAACTTGACAGTGACAAAAAATATACAGAAAGTATAGAAATGGCAAAAGATAACATACTTGCCACACTTAATGTTGCCGATCAGGTAAACAAAGTAAATGTAACAGATGAAGAAGCTAAAAAATATTATGATGCAAATCCTGCGGCATTTACAAGAGCTGATGATGTTGTAAAACTTCAGTTGATTGGAATAACTTCAGGAGACCAGGCAAAAGCTGATGCTGCATTGAAGGAAGCTACAGCAAACCCAAATAACTTTGCTGAAGTTGTAAAAAAATATTCAGAAATACCAAATGCAGGAACAGGAGAAACAAACGACCTTCCTTTAACGGAACTTGCAAAAACACATGCTCCGGTAGCTGAAGCAGTAAAAGCCGCTCAAAAAGGACAGGTTATAAACAGTGTTATAAAAGTAAATAATGAATGGTATATTGTTAAAGTTCTTGACAAGGCACCTAAAGGACTTGTAGCATATGACAAAGTAAAAGATATGATAAAGAACCAGTTGAAAATACAGAAAAGACAGGAAGCAAATCAGAAATACGTTCAGGAAATTGCTGACAAATATAACATAAAATAATGAATATTTATGAGGACATATCACAGTCCTCATATTTCTGTTGCCGGCATACAGTAAAAATGCCGGAACGTTCAATTTCAACTATTAAAGGGAACAAATAAAATTACTGTTACAGGAGGCCTGTATGAAGTTTTTAAAATTTTTATTGGTTTTATTTTTACTGTTGCTTGTTGCGGCAACAGGTGGGGTAATTTTCTCCAATAAAATAGTCTATAATATGACTAAAACAAAAAGTTCAGAATTTGAAAATTTGAGATATTCAATAAAGAATAGTGAAATAATATTTGATAATTTTGTATTAAATGGAAAGGATCTTGGAAAGGGAAAGGCTAAAATTTCCTTTGTAAGAAGCGGTTTTCTTGGATTAAATTTAAAATCGGCATTATCTGACATGAAACTTGAAGATGTTGACCTGAAAAAAATTTATGACACTCCTGACAACCAGATAGATTCCTTTGTGGAAAAAATAGAAATTCCTGCAAACAGTGAAGCAATAAAGAAAACAACTGAGGAATTTGTAAAGGAAACAACAAAGGAACTGGAAAACGTAAGTACAGGAATTGACAACTTCATTAATACAGAAATCAGGGAAAATATCCTGAATACAAACAAAATTAAGACAGATTATAACAGTATAACAGATTTGAAAAGCAAGGCACAGAAAATAACTGAACTTGACAAGGAAATAAAACCTGTGACAAAGATGATAAATACTGAAAAACAGGATATTGAAAATTCAATATCTAAAATAGAAACTGAAAAAAGCTTAATGCTTGAAAATATATCACAGGAACTGAACAAGCTTGAAAAAGTAGTTTCCTTGAATGACATAAAAAATATGAATTCATATATCTTCATGGATAAGGGAAAAAATATAACGGCATCACTGAATAAATCTTTAAAAGCAGTTAATCTTATTAAGGAAATAAGAAATTTACCGCTGCAGATTTCAAATGTGGACATAAATAACGGAACTATTGTATTTAACGGTCTTAATGGTAAAAATACAGTTTCAGGTGAAATAAAGCTTGAAGGTGTTCCTGAGAAAGCAGCTGTAAAATCGGCACAGGACGGCTATGATATAACTTATAGGGAAGATAAGCTTACAATGCAGACATCTTTTGATAAAAACATAGTTTCTGTCATAGAATATCTGAAGGATGATATACTTGAAGGTAAAGTAATAAAACTTGTTTCAAGATTAACTTCAGAAAACAATAATTTCCAGAATATAAATGAAACAGTCCTTTCAGATGAGGAAAAAACTTTACTTACTGAAAAGATAAATACTTTACAGCAGACACGTTATCAGGAAATAATGACAAAATATGATGAACAGATAAAAAGCATCGATACTCTTATAACAGCAGTTTATGAGAAGAAAAGTAAGCTTGATCAGATTCAGAGGGAAATGATTTCCTTGAATACAATAATAAATCTGCCTGAAGTTCCTGCCCAGACAGGAAATGCCACTGGAGAAAATACAGTAAATCCAGCTAATCCTGCAAATAATGAGGGAAATGGAAACAATTCAGGAACTCAGACAAATAATAACAATAATAGTAACAGCAATAATGCCCAGCCAAATAATCAGCAGCAGGACAGCACTAAAAATGCCATAAATGATGCGGCAGGGAAATTAAAGGAAATGTTTGATAAAAAAGATAATAAGAAATAGAAGGTTGCAATATGAGACTTGATAAATTTTTAAAAATTACAAGAATAATAAAAAGAAGAACAGTTGCCAAGGAACTGGCAGATAATGGAAACATATCAGTAAACGGCGAAGAAAAGAAATCTTCCTACAGTGTAAAGAAGGGGGATATTCTGGATATAAAGTATTTCAATAAAAATATAAAGGTCAGAATTAAGGAACTTCCGCCTGAAAATTTAAAGAAAGACTTTATTGATGAGTTTATTGAAATTATAAATTAAAAATTGTGAATTTTTTTAATTTGAAGCTAATTTCCATAAAGAGATAATTGGTGTTATTTTTCAAACGATTAAGTATAATGTTTTTTAAAATAATTAATATGTTTTAAATAAATAAAGAGAGAAAAATGGAAAAAAACGTTTTTCTCTCTTGTTTTTTAAAATAAATAAGGTATAATGATAATAGAACAGTAGACTATATATGTAAGGAGAAGCGTATGAAAATAACAGACATTAGACTAAGACTCGGAAAAGGCTCAGAAGAAGGCGGAAAGTTAAAAGCATATGTAGACATTACGTTTGATGACAGTTTTGTCATTCATGGTTTAAAAGTCATTGAAGGACAAAATGGACTATTTGTTGCCATGCCATCAAGAAGAATGCCTAATGGCGAATTTAAAGATATCGCTCATCCGATCACTCCTGAACTCAGATCAGAACTAACAAAAGAGATACTGGAAGCATATGAAAAAGAAAATGTTGTAGCCGAATAAATAAAATCTAATAAATTTTATTTGCTATTTAAAAAAAGGACTTTTCATAATAGATAGAAGTTTATCCATTTGGAATAGTCCTTTTTTTTGTTAAATATTTAACTAGTTATAAATCACTTATAATAATCTTCTTATCTGTAATAATTTTAGGATATTTTTCGTTTTCTGAATGGCAGATACATCAGAAACATTATGAACAGCATTGAAGATATCAGTATGACAATATAAAGTTCAAACGGCTTTATAAAACTGACCAAATCAGCTATGTATGCTTTCAGGAACATTGCATTTACAGGGAAAATTGTATTGTATATTGCGGCGTAGACAAACAGCATAATTAAAACTATGCAGGATAATATATAATTTTTAAAATCTATTTTATCCTTCAGATAAATAAATCCATAGAAAACAGCCACAAATTCCAGTGCATGCATAATCATGAAGACATATACGTAAAACGGATGATAATAAACAACGACTCCCGGTAAAACAAGTGCAAATGCCGCACCAAAACTTAAAAAGTAAGCCAGGTTAAATAAAAAACGGGTTTTGTATATTAAATACAGTCCTGCGGCAATTGCGGCAAAATTACATAAATGTATTGGAATTACATTATACACAGGTTCATGTTCCTGTGTAACCCTGTATACAGAATCAAGTATTTTAAATCCTAAAATAAAAAATCCTAAAAAAGTTCCATAATTTCTTAAATTGATTTTCTTAAATAATTTTGGAATTAACAGCAGTAAAATGCTGAATAATATCGATGCAATAAAAGTATGTATGTGAATTTGGCTAAAATAATAAAATTTCACAGCTCCTGGTTCCAAAATACACCTCCATAAATATAAATTTTTTCATATTATAGCATTTTGCCAATTAAAAAACAATTATAATGGAAACTAAAAAACTCCGATACTTATCAGAAGCATAATTAATCTGAAAAGTGTACGGAGTTTTGTTATGTTATTTAAATTTTTTTACATTGATTAGAAACCGAATGAATATCCTACACCAAGAGTAAGAGTTCCATGGTTAAGAGTGAATTTATCTTCATATCTGTAAGGTGCGTCATAACCAGTTCTGTCCACTCTTATTCTGTTCCAGTTGTAAGAAAGGTCAGCTACAAAGTTTTTGTATTGTATACCTGCTCCTAATCCGGAATAAAGTCCACCTTTGAATTTAGCATCTCCATAAAAAGCTGAAGAATTGTGCCATTTTAAGCTTCCTGAGTTGAAAGCGTATCCAAGGTTTGCTTTAATGTAAGGTGTAACTTCAGATGCATTTTTAAAGTTGTATCTTGCAGTGAAGTACACAGGAACTGAGTTCAATCCTTTGTGCTGATAGTATCCGTTACCGTCCAGTTTATTGTGTTTGTAAGAGATTCCTCCTCCTAATTCAAAACCTTCAGCAACAGGTGTTCTGTATTCAGCAGAAAGTTCGATTCCTTTCTTTATTGCTTTTTTCTCAAGGTTTGCCCCACTAGAGAATCCTCCATGGAATTTACCGCTGTTTGATAAATCTCCACCAACTCTAACTTCCACAACTTGCGCCATAGCAACTGTACTCAATAGAGCTCCTAACAGTAATAATTTTTTCATGTTAAATACCTCCATAAGAATAAATTTTTAAATTATGATTCCTCAAGATTAATATACCTCATTTAAATAAAAAAATCAAGAACAAAAACAAAAATGTAGTTTGTAAAAAATGCTTCTATCGTGTATAATATAGTATAAAACGGAAGAAAAAAATAAAAATAATTTTAAAAATATTAAAGTAAAAATCAGGAGGACAGACTATGAATAGGAAAAGAATCAGAAAAGCTGTAATTCCGGCGGCGGGATTAGGAACAAGAGTTTTACCTGCAACAAAGGCGCAGCCTAAGGAAATGCTTGTCATAGTAGACAAGCCTGCATTACAGTATCTGGTTGAAGAGCTTGTAGAATCTGGAATTGAAGAAATACTTATTGTAACAGGAAGAAACAAGGAATCGATAGAAAATCATTTTGATTATTCATATGAGCTTGAAAAAACTTTGGAGGAAAAAGGGAAAATTGAGTTACTGAAGGTAGTGAATAACATATCTAAATTATCAAATATATATTATGTGAGACAGAAAAATCCTTTAGGATTAGGCCATGCAATAGGATGTGCAGAGGCATTTGTAGGGGATGAACCTTTTGTAGTGCTTCTGGGGGATGACATTATCTATACTGATGAAGCAAAAGGTGAAATACCTGTAACAAAACAGCTTATCAATAAATACAACGAACTGAATGGTGGAACAATACTGGGAGTGCAGGAAGTTCCTGAAAAGGAAGTAGATAAATACGGGATAATCGATCCTTTAAGTAAAGTAGATGATAAAACTGTAGAAGTGGAAAACTTTGTGGAAAAACCGTCAGTGGAAGAAGCTCCAAGCAGACTTGCCGCACTTGGAAGATATGTACTGGAACCTGAAATATTTGGATATCTGAAGGAAACAAAACCAGGAAAAGGTGGAGAAATACAGCTTACAGATGCCATACTTAAAATGAAGAATTCAGGGAATAAGCTGTATGCATATAATTTTGACGGATTGAGATATGATACAGGAGATAAGTTAGGAATGTTTATAGCAAATGTGGAATTTGGGCTGAGACATCCTGAGTTGAAGGATAAAGCGAAGGAATATCTGAAAAAATTAATTGAAAAAATATAGGAATGGTATCAGGAGATTCATTCTTTATTAAAACAAATGTAATATTTTGATTCTTAATAGTGTTGTAAATAACATAAAAAAATGATATAATAAAACAATTATAATTTAGAATAGTTTCTCTTGAAAAGAGGCGTTTATGGGATTAAAAAAAAAGAATGGGATAAAGATATTTTATATATTGATTTTATTTGTACTTTATAGTTTTCTGCTAAAAAAATATGACTATACGATAAAGTATTTAACAAACTTCTTATTCATAATCTTTATATTTGTAAATTTTGTTTTTGGACAGCTGGATTTTTATGCAGAAAGATTCAGATTAAAGGATGTATTTATAAATTTTGGTATAGACTTTGTCTTTTCTACCATAATATTTCTGTTTTTGAAGGATTGGGATATATTTTTAATTTTTTTGGTAATCTTTTTATTTCAGACTATATTTAGAAGATTGACGTGCTTAAAATATATAAAGAAAAACAATGTCCTCATATTTGGTTCAAACCATATTGTGAACAATGTTCAGGAAGATTTACTCAATGATCTGGACTATAACTATGTCGGATATATTTCCAATAATAAAAGCAGGGCAACTAAATATCTTCTTGGCAGATATGATGAAATGGAAAAAATTATAGAGGAAAAGAAAATAAACATGCTGGTAATAGTTAAAGATATAAAGGATCCGTCGTTTGCAGTTTATCTGAAAAGGCTGTTTGATTTGAAAATAAACGGACTGAAGGTATTAAGCTATAAGGAATTTAACGAAAGTATCCAGAAAAAAATAGATATTGACCAGATTAATGAAGAATGGCTGCTTGAATCTAATGGCTTTGATATATTGAATAATGAAAGTCAGAGAAATATAAAAAGAGGACTTGATTTAATAATTGCGGCTATACTGATGTTTCTTGCTAGTCCTATTGCCTTGATTGCGGCAATAATAATAAAAATTGAATCTAGAGGTCCTATTATATTTAAACAGGTACGTATAGGAGAAAATGGTAAGAAATTTAAAATATATAAATTCAGAAGTATGAAAATACATGATGAAAAAAAGTATCCTAAATACACTTTAGACAATGATGACAGAATAACAAGATTTGGGAAAATTATGAGAAAAACAAGAATTGATGAACTTCCTCAGCTTTTCTGCATCATGAAGGGGACAATGAGCTTTGTCGGTCCAAGACCTGAATGGGATCTTCTTGTGGAGGAATACAAGGAAAAGATACCTTACTATAACCTTAGACATATGATAAAACCAGGAATAACAGGATGGGCACAAGTTATGTATCCCTATGGCGAGAGTGTGGAAGATGCAAAAAGAAAACTGGAGTATGACCTGTACTATTTAAAACATCAGGATTTAATACTGGATGTACTGACTATAATGAAGACTGCTAAAACAGTTATCTTTGGTAAGGGAAAATAGGAATAAGTAAATTTAAAATATCAGGAGGAATTATGAAGGGGATTATTCTTGCAGGAGGAAAAGGGACAAGACTTTATCCTCTCACAATGTCAATTTCAAAACAGATTTTGCCTGTGTATGATAAACCGATGATTTATTATCCTTTATCAGTACTTATGCTGGCAAATATAAGGGAAATACTTATAATTTCAACAGAAAGGGATTTGCCGGTTTTTAAGGAATTGCTTAAGGATGGGAGTGAGCTTGGATTAAAATTGGAATATAAAGTTCAGGAAAAACCAAACGGTCTTGCAGAAGCCTTCATAATAGGGGAAGAATTTATAGGAGATGACAATGTAGCCCTTATACTGGGGGATAATATATTTTATGGAAGTGGATTTACAGGGCTTTTGGAGGAAATGTCAAAGATTGAAGACGGAGCAGCGATATTTGGATATCCTGTAAAAGATCCTAGAGCCTATGGAGTAGTTGAATTTGATGAAACCGGAAAGGCAATTTCACTTGAGGAAAAACCTGAAAATCCTAAATCAAATTACGCAATACCGGGATTATATTTCTATGACAATACAGTTGTGGAAAAGGCTAAAAATGTAAAACCTTCAGCAAGAGGGGAAATAGAAATAACAACTGTTAACGAAATATATCTTTCTGAAGGAAAATTAAATGTAAAAAATTTAGGAAGAGGAATTATCTGGTTTGATACAGGAACGCATGAAGCGTTACTGGAAGCTTCCAATTATGTCGAAGCCATCCAGAAAAGACAAGGTTTCTATATTGCATGCCTTGAAGAAATCGCCTATAAAAAGGGTTGGATTAATGAAAAAGATATAGAGAAAAAGATAGAAGGAACAAAAATGAATGATTATCAGAAATATTTATCATTGTTAATAAAAAAATAAATATAAATAAGGAGAAAATAATGATTTCAGTAGTGATAATGGCAGGGGGAAAAGGAGAAAGATTCTGGCCTAAAAGTAGGATAAATTCACCAAAACAATTTTTATCTTTAACTGATGATGGGAAATCTATGATTCAGCATACAGTAGAAAGATTAAAAGATATAGTTGAATTTGAAAATATTTACGTTGTTACAAATGAACTGTATAAAGGTCTGGTAAATGAACATATACCAGAAATTCCTAAAGAAAATATAATTGTAGAACCTGTAGCAAAAAATACGGCTCCTTGTATAGGGTTGGCGGCAATTCATATTGCAAAGAAGGATCCTGAGTCTAAAATGATAGTTCTACCGGCGGATCATTTGATAAAATTTAACGAAATATTTACAGATACTTTAAGAACAGCTTTAGATGTAGTTGAAAATGGAGATAATCTGGCAACAATAGGAATTACACCTAATTATCCAGAAACAGGATATGGATATATCAATTTTAAAAGGGGAGATTCTTTACCAAATATAAAAAATGTATATGAAGTGCTAAAATTTGAAGAAAAACCTAATATTGAAAAGGCAAAAGAATATCTGGCATCAGGACAGTATTTATGGAATAGTGGAATGTTTATATGGAAAGCATCTACTATCTTAAAATGCTTTAAGGAGTTTCTACCTGAAATATATAGTGGATTACAAGTAATTGCAACTTCAATAGGGACAAATGATTATGAAAAAGTATTGAAAGAAGAATTTGTAAAATTGCCATCAGAATCAATAGACTATGGAGTTATGGAAAAAGCGGAAAATATATATGTAATTCCAGGAAACTTTGGATGGGATGATGTTGGAAGCTGGTTGTCAATAGAAAGAATTAAGAAAAGTAATCAGGATGGAAATGTCATAAATGGAAATGTTATAAGCATAAAAACTAAGAATACTGTAGTTCAGGGAGGAAAAAAGCTGATAGCTACAATAGGATTGGAAGATATGATTATAGTGGACACTGAAGATGCAATTTTAATCTGTAATAAAGATAATACACAGGAAGTAAAAGAAGTAATTAATAATTTGAAAATATGTAATAGAACAGAGTATCTGTAAATTTAAAATTTTTGATAAAATGAGGTGAAAAATGGAGAAAAAAAGAGTTTTAATAACAGGTGCATCAGGATTTATAGGGCAGTTTGTTTTGAAAGAGATAGCAAAACATGAAGATATAGATTTTTTTACTATTGACACTAGAAAAATAGCAGATGTCAGTATAGAAAAACAGGAATTAGTTTCACTTTTGGATAAAGAGAAACTGATGGAAATTATAAAAAAATATAAACCAAATGTCATTATACATTTAGCCGCAATTGCATTAGTTACTCATGATAATATAGGAGAAATTTATAATGTAAATGTTCAAGGAACTGAGAATTTGCTAGAAGCAGTACAAGAGTACTGTGACAATAGAACTAGAGTAATTTTAGCAAGTACAGCGGGTGTTTATGGAAATCAAGAAGTAGAAAAATATAGGGAAGATCTTCCTTATAATCCTGCTAATAATTATTCATACAGTAAAATGATAACAGAATATTTAGGAAAAAGATATAAAGATAATTTAGAAATTGTTACAATAAGACCATTTAATATAATAGGAGTTGGTCAAAGTGAAAATTTTTTAATTCCTAAATTAGTAGAACATTTTGCAAATAAAAAAGAAAAACTTTCCGTAGGAAATATATCATCTTTTAGAGATTATGTGGATGTTGAATATTGTGCAGAAGTTATACTGGAACTAATACAGAGAGAAAAAATAGATTTTGATGTTCTTAATATTTGTTCAGGAATTCCAACAAGTGGTGAAATGGTATTACAATTACTCCAAGAAATGACATCGTTTAAACCTGAAATTGAAATTTCAAAAAATTTTGTCAGAAAAAATGAAGTTTGGAGAATGATAGGAGATACAACGAGATTATCAAAATTTATGAATGGTAAAAAATCTCAAAGTGTAAAAGATATATTATTAAAAATGTTAGATTATTATAAAAAAAAATAAATTCAGGAGGATAAAATTTTATGAAAAGAGCATTGATAACAGGAATAACAGGACAGGATGGATCATACTTAGCAGAGTTATTATTGGAAAAAGGATATGAAGTATACGGATTAATCAGAAGAAAAAGTGTAATTACTTTTGGAAATATAGAACATAGAAAAGATGAAATAAAATTTATATATGCAGATATGACAGATTTAGTTTCGTTGGTAAATGCAATGAGAATATCTCAAGCTGATGAAGTGTATAACTTAGCAGCACAGTCATTTGTTGGAACTTCTTGGGAACAACCAGGAGCAACAGCTGATATTGATGGAATAGGGGCATTAAATATGCTGGAAGCAATTAGAACAGTAAAACCTGAAGCAAGATTTTATCAGGCATCTACAAGTGAAATGTTTGGACTAGTTCAAGCAATTCCTCAAAATGAAGACACACCTTTTTATCCTAGAAGTCCGTATGGAGTTGCAAAATTATACGGTCACTGGATAACTAAAAATTACAGAGAAAGTTATGATATGTATGCATGTTCAGGAATACTGTTTAACCACGAATCTGAAAGAAGAGGAAAAGAGTTTGTTACTAGAAAAATTACAGATGCAGTTGCTAGAATAAAATTAGGTGTACAGGATGTATTGGAACTTGGAAACCTGGATGCAAAAAGAGACTGGGGACATGCGAAAGATTATGTAAAAGCAATGTGGCTGATGCTTCAGCAAGACAAAGCAGATGACTATGTAATTGCAACAAATGAAACTAGAACAGTTAGGGAATTTGTAGAAAGAGCATTTAAATGTGTGGATATTGATATAGTTTGGGAAGGTCAGGATGTTAATGAAATAGGTAAGGATGCTAAAACAGGAAAGACAGTGGTAAGAATAAATCCTCAATTCTTTAGACCTGCAGAAGTTGATATTTTAATTGGAAATCCTGCAAAAGCTGAAGCAACATTAGGATGGAAAAGAGAAATTTCTTTTGATGAATTAGTTGAGAGAATGGTAAGAAATGATTTAGAATTAGTTGGAAAAGAAATAAAATTGAATAGTTATTAGTTTTTTGTGATAGATAATTAAGGTGAAATGGAGGAGTATATAAAGTGTCAGTTTGGATGGATTTGACAAATACAATGCGTACTTGGAAAGGAGGATGCGTTGGAATTGTAAGAGCTGAATTGGAAATAGCTAAAAATTTAAAAAAAGAGAATCCGGAAATTCGTTTTTGTGTAAGTGAAGAGATAGGATTTTCTGAAATAAAATCAGAAGAATTAGAGTGGCTTTGGAATTCTGACAGTGTATCAGATGCATATATTAAGCATTTTAACAGAAATAATAGAAGTGCTGATTTTGAAATACCGGAAGGATTAAAAAAAGCAATAAATACTTCGCCAGCTAGAATAGAAAGAGTAAGAATTTTAAAAAAGCTTGTGCATTCTAAATTACACGGTATAAAAAAACTAATAGCAATACTTATTACGAATTCAATTTATATACCATTAAAAGTAATTTCAAAATTTAGAAATGAAGTTCGTAATAAGTTATTTTATAAAAAAGAAAACTATGAATTTGTTCATCCTTTTAAAGAGAATGATATAATTTTTTCTTGTGGTTGGTATACAAGTAATAAAGAATACCAATATTCAAGATTAAAGTCATCGTTAGGAAATATAAAATTAATTTATTTAGTTTATGATTTAGTATTAGTAAAAAAAGGATTGAAACATTTGTATGATGGTCAAAAAATCTTTTCAAAATACTTGACATGGATTTCTACTAATTGTGATTATATTTTTTATGGTGGAGAGACTGCTAAAAAAGATGCAGAAGAGTTTTTTAAGGAAAATAAATTACCTATAAAAGAAGGGTTTCCTGTAAAATTTGGTTCTAATATAATAAAAAATGCTAATAGCTGCTCAAAAGAAGATGTTTTAAAGAAATATAACATATCAGATGAGTATATTTTAGCAGTAGGTTCGATAGATCCTAAGAAGAATTATATGACGATATATAGGGCATATAAATTAATGTTACAATCATTGCCTAAAGAAAAAATACCACAATTGGTAATTGTTGGAGGACATCCAACTGGAATAACAGGAGAGTTTATAGGAAATGATACGGAATTATATGGAAAAATAATTTTAATAACACCATCAGATGAAGAATTAGATGTTATTTATAGAAATTGTAAATTTACTATATTACCAACTGTTTATGAAGGGTGGAGTTTGACATTACCTGAATCTTTAAGTTATGGAAAGTTTTGTTTATGTTCAGATGTACCTCCTTTAAGAGAAATAGCAGGTGAATTAACAGATTATGTCGAAACAATGGATTCAGTAGAATGGATGAATAAAATATTGTATTATAATGAGAATGAAGATGTATTAAAATCTTATTCTGAAAAAATAGAAAAAAATTGGAAATCAATAACTTGGAAAGATTGTGGTCAAAAAGTAAATGAGTATTTATTACAAATAGCTAATAAAAATTTAGAATATAATGGGAAAATTTATTATGATTTGACTTTAATCTGGCATTCAATTTTTTCAAAATCTAATGTAAGTGGGATATTAAGAACACAATTACAATTAGCTAAAAATTTGATTAGAGAAATAGAAAATATAGAATATATTGTTCTCCTAGATGATAAGTATGTTGTTTTAGATAAATATTCAATAAATCAATTATTTTCTAGTAAATCTATAGAAGAAGGGTTTAAAGAATTAGGTCATCAAATTGAATGGTTAACAACTCAAAAATCATCAGCAATTTATGAGAAGAAAAGAATGTTATCACGAAACGAAAAATTTGGAGAAGTAATATGGTTGATGATTAGTTTATTTCCTTCAAAAATTCAAAAAATGATGGTAAAACATATAAATAAAATAAAAGAAAAAAAAGGGATACAAATAAAAAAAATAAATTACTTACTTCCTTTTAAGAAAGAAGATATATTTTTTACAGTAGGAGTAGGATATAATGAACACATTTATGAGGTAATAGAAGATTCTAAAAAGAAAAATCAATTTAAATTTTTTCAATTAATTTATGATTTTACTCCAACTATTGTTCCACAAACACATAAGGAAGAAACTAAGAAGTTCTATAAAGTATTTTTAGATAGAACTTACAAGCTTAGTGATGTAGTATTTTATGGTGGAAAAACAGCTATGTTAGATGGTATGAAATATGCCAAGGACAACAATCTTCCAGAAAGAGAAGGGATACCTGTAAAATTTGGAAGTGATGTTACAGTAAAATCAAATTTAGATGATAAAAAATTAAGAGATAAAGTATTTGAAAAATATGATATTGATAAATCTTATATTATGGCAGTTGGTTCTATAGAAGCAAGAAAAAATCATGATATACTATATCAGGCATATTTGGAATTAATGAAAACGACAGAAGACTTACCTCAAATGATTTTCTGCGGATATCCTGGATGGAAAACTGAAGAACTGTTAGAGAAATTAGAAAGAGATGAAAGAATAAAAAATAAAATAATTATAATAACTCCAGATGACACAGAATTAGAAATTTTATATAAAAATAGTTTATTTACAGTATTAGCTAGTTTATATGAAGGTTGGAGTTTAACCCTGCCTGAAAGTTTAAATTATGGGAAGTTTTGTATTGCTTCAGATGTCGCACCTCTTAAAGAGATAGGTGGAGATTTTATTGATTATGCAAATCCTTATAATGCAAAGGAATGGGCAGAGAAAATATTATATTATTATAGAAATTTAGATAAATTAGAAGAAAAAAATAGAAATATAGAAGAAAATTGGAAATCCATTACATGGGAAGAATGTTCTAAAAATGTAGCAAAGGAATTAAAAAAATATTAGGGTGTATCAATTTAAATGATATTAAAAGGAGTAAAGGAAATTATGCAGATGATAAAAAAAATATTTATAAGTTTCTGTCTAGGAATATTAGTACTAATAATGTTATCATTTTTATTAAAATTAAATCCTCAGACTAAATTAGCAGGAGTTTTTATTCCAAATGAGAAACCAAAACTAGAGAAAAAAGCTATTTTATCTGGTAAATATCAATTTGAATACGATAAATGGTTTTCTGATAATTTTCCATTCCGTAGCTATATAGTAAAAGCATATGACCAAATTTTGTATTCTTTTAAAAGTGAATTTAATGGAATACAAAAGGGGAAAAATAAAGACTTACATGGGACAATGTGGATAGATGGTTATTTAATTAATGAGTATGATAAAACTGTAGTAGATGAATATTTAAATAACATTGATTTTATTAATCAGTATCTAAAATCAAAAAATAAAAGATTAATTTATATAATTTCTCCAAATAAAGCAGAAGTTCATAAAGAAACATTACCATTTAAATATAAGTTAATAGATAAAGTTGTAAAAAATAAATCTGGATTAAGAAAATATATTGTTAATTTCTTAGATAAGAAAGAAATTTTTAATTTTGATACAACTTTATTAATGGAAACAAAAGAAAAAGAAAATGAAAGAATGTTTCCTAAAGGTGGAATACACTGGAACCAATTAGGAGCTTCTTATACCCTTGTAGATTTATTTGAAAAAATGAATAATTCTGGAATACGAATACCAAAAGTTTCAATAAAAAATGTAACATATTCAAATGTTCCAACTTCTGATGAAGCAGATTACAAAGACTTGTTAAATGTATATAAGTCTTTTAATGACAGTCCTTATCCAGTAGCAGAATTAGAGTATACTGGAATAGATGAAAGAAAATATAATGTATTTGGAATGACAACAAGTTATACAAATATGATTGTAGAGCAATTTTTTAGATATGGAATGCCTTTTCAAAGATTTAAACGTCTTTATTATAATCAACTTCATTCGGAATTATATTATAATAATGGTGTTATTTCAGGTGAAAGATGGCTACCAGGGATACAGATGGATCAAGTAAATTATCAAGAAATACTCGATTCTTATGATATATTAATAATAGAACATAATGCAGGAGAACTTCCACAGGCACATATGGAATTTGTAAAAAATTTTGCTAATTATTTAAAAAATATCAAAAATTAGCTGAGAAAGGAGTTGAATAATGGTTTTTGCATCACCTATTTTTTTATTTTTATTTTTACCAATAACATTATTAGGATATTATTTAATTCATCCTAAATTTAGGAATTTTTGGTTATTTTTGATGTCTTTTATATTTTATGCTTGGGGTGGTTTATCTTATGCTCTAATTTTACTTTTTTCAACATTAATGAATTATCTTTTTGGAATATTAATTGATAAATCAAAAGAAAAATATAAAAAAAGTATATTAATTTTATCAATAGTTTATAATTTAGGAATTTTAGGATTTTTTAAATATTTTTCATTTATTCTTTATAATATACAGGAAATGATTAGAATATTTATTCCTCAATTTACTATGGAAATTCCTAAAATTTCATTGCCAATTGGAATTTCATTTTTTACATTCCAAATAATGTCTTATGTGATAGATTTATATAGAAAAGAAATTCGTTTACAAAAGAGTTTTCTTAATTTAGGACTTTACATTATGCTATTTCCTCAATTAATTGCAGGACCTATAGTAAGATATATTGATGTAGAAAAAGAAATTTATGAAAGAAAAGTTGATACAGATAAATTCTATATTGGGTTAAAACGATTTGTTCTAGGGCTTGGAAAAAAAGTATTAATAGCAAATGCAATGGGAAGTTGGGCTGATTATGCATTTACAATTTCCTTGGATAAATTAAGTACACCGTTAGCGTGGCTGGGAATTTTTGGATATACAATGCAGATATATTTTGATTTCTCTGCTTATTCAGATATGGCTATTGGATTAGGAAAAATGTTTGGATTTGACTTTTTAGAAAACTTTAATTACCCATATATTTCTCAAAATATCCAAGAATTTTGGAGAAGATGGCATATGTCCTTATCAGGATGGTTTAGAGATTATCTTTATATACCTCTTGGTGGGAATAGAAAAGGTAAAAAGAAAGCATATATAAATAGTTTTATTGTTTTCTTCTGTACGGGATTATGGCATGGAGCAGCTTGGAATTTTATATTTTGGGGATTATTTCACGGAATGTTTTTAATTATTGAGAAAATAGGATTTGGGGATATTTTAAAAAGGATTCCAAGAATTTTTAGACACATATACACATTATTAGTAGTAATTATAGGGTGGGTATTTTTTAGGGCTGAAACTTTCACTATGGCACTAAGATATTTGAAACGACTATTTATTTTTGATTTTAATAAATTAGAATATTTTTTCTTAGGATTAGATAATTGGAAAATTTTTATGGGGTTGTGTGCTATAATTTTTTCTTTACCTAGTATACAGTTTGCCAAGAAGTATTTAGCAAATAATATAAAAGAAAGTTTTTTATATGAGTTAAGTAGTATGCTATTATACATTATGTTATTCTTGATTTCCATATGTTTTATTACAGGGTCTAGCTTTAATCCTTTTATATATTTTAGGTTTTAAATTTTATTAAGTCAAAAAAGAAGGGAATTAATTTAAATGAGAGTATTGAAAGAAATATACAATTATAGACAGATGATTTACAGTTTGGTTAATAAAGAGCTCAAAGTGAGATACAAAGGATCTATTTTAGGTTTTTTCTGGACATTTTTAAATCCGTTATTACAGTTGACAATTTATACAATTGTATTTTCTGTTATTTTGAAATCCAGTATAAAAAATTTCCATATCTATCTATTTGTAGGACTTGTTCCATGGATTTTTTTTACGACATGTATTCAAGCTGGTTCTGTTAGTATAGTAGCAAATAAAGATTTAGTGAAAAAAATTTATTTTCCTAGAATAGTATTGCCTATAGCTACTGTAAATGCTGCATTTATGAATATGGTTTATACAATGATAGTAGTTATTTTAACAGTATCTTTCAGTGAAGTTGGATTAAGTTGGTACGTGTTATTATTACCAATTATTATGATTTTACAGTATATAATGGTACTAGGTATTACCTTCATATTTGCTGCATTGAATGTATTCTTTAGAGATTTAGAGTATATTTTGAATATAGTTATAATGGCTTGGTTTTATGCGACACCGATTGTTTATTCAATAGATATGGTTCCTGCAGAATATAAAGGAATATTTTTAATGAATCCAATGACAAGTATTATAATATTTTATAGAGAAATACTATATTATAAAAAATTACCAGATTTTTCATTTTTTGGGAGTGCAGTGCTGTATAGTATAATTATGATATTTGTTGGATATTTTGTGTTTGAGAAATTGCAAAAAAGCTTTGCGGAGGAACTATAATGAAAGAAATAGCTATAAGTGTAGACAATGTTGAAAAGAGTTTTAAAATTTATAAGGATAAAGGATTTACATTAAAAGAAAGAGTATTGTTTTTTAAGAGTAGAAATGCATATGTTAAAAATAATATTCTTAAAGGAATATCTTTTGATATAGAAAAAGGAGATATTTTAGGTATAATTGGAAAAAATGGTTCTGGAAAAAGTACTCTATTGAAATTAATCACAAGAATTATATATCCTGATTCAGGAAGTATAAAAATAAATGGAAAGGTATCCAGTTTAATAGAACTTGGAGCAGGATTTCATCCAGATATGACAGGGAGAGAAAATATTTATATAAATGCTTCTATATATGGATTAACAAAAAAGGAAATTGATGCTAAGTTAGATACAATTATTAAATTTTCAGAATTAGAAGAATTTATAGACAGTCCAATTAGGACATATTCTTCTGGAATGTATATGAGGTTGGCTTTTTCAGTAGCAATTAATGTCGAAGCAGAAATTCTTTTAATAGATGAAATATTATCAGTTGGAGATGCAAATTTTCAAGCAAAATGTTTTAAAAAAATGCAAGAATTAAAGGATAGTGGCATAACTATAGTTATAGTATCTCATGATTTACATACAATGAAGGAATTATGCAATAAGGTAATCTGGATAGAATCAGGTAAAATCAGGGAAAGTGGAGATGCAGAGACTGTAATTTCAAAATATTTAAATGAAATTATGAATAGTTAAAGAATAATACAATAGTCTTAATAGAATAAAAATAAATAAAAGTATGAAAATTGATGCAATATAAAGTTTAGATACTTTTGGAATTTCCAAAAGTATCTAAAGTATCTAAAAATATTGGAATAAATAAAAAAAGTAAAAAAATAAAATCTAATATACTTTATATAAAAGAGTATAATGGGGAAAATGGGAAGACTTTTTGCTAGAATATTTAATTAAATAGAAAATATAAGATATTATATCTTTAGAAAGATAGGTCGAACTAATGAAAATATTAGAAAAATATAATTTTTATAATATAAAAAAACAAAAAATAAAATTTTCAAAATCTCTAATTATTTGGGTGTTTTTTTTATTTATTGGAATAGTTGTTCCATCAATAGTGGCAATAAAAAATGAATCACAAAAAGAAGAAGCTTCTAAATTATACAACTGGCAATTGTCTAAAGAATTATCAAAAGGAACAGTTTTTGAACAAAAAGTTTATATTCCAGGGTATATAACAAAATACGGAGTCTTATTTACAACATATGGAAGAAGTAATAAAGGTAAAATAAAAGTTGAATTATCACAAGGAAATAAGAAAAAAGTAGAAATAATAGATATGTCTAAAATAAAAGATAATGATTTTCATTTTTTTAATCTTAAATTTTTTCAATTTAAAAAAGGAGAAGCTACCTTAAAAATAGAAGGAATTGATGGCGAAGTAGGAAACTCAGTATCTATGCATGAAACAGAAGATATTATGTATGGAGAGTTACTTCAAAATGGAGAAAACACAGAAAAATCATTAGTTCAGAGGCTAGAGTTTTATGAAGTAAATACTATAGTAACAGGACAAATCATATTTTTATTTTTAGCAATATCGAGTTATTTTTATTTTTTAAAATTGATAAAAAAACAGAAAAAAAATAATATTAAAATATATATAGTAACAGCACTAATAGCATTTTTTTTAATAAATATAAAAGCTCCAGTACTATCATTTAAAGCAGAACCTTATGCAGAAGAATTTTATGACTTTTTCTATTATGCTCGTAAAGGAATTACAGGAAATATTTTTAGAATGGAAGGTGGTTATTTTCCTTTATTCCATAGATTGATAGCAATCTTAATAGCAAAATTAGGATTTAATGCCAAATGGACAATTTTTTTAATGTCAAATGTAGCTATTTTAATTATAAGTTTTGGATCTTCTGTCTTTATATTACATAGATTTAGAAAGTATGGGAACATATTTTTTAGATTTACAATAAGTATATTATTTGCGGTATTTAATATATTTCCATATGCTGAAACTCATACATTTATAGCATTTGCATATATGAATATAATAATGATTTTTTATATAAGTTTAATAGACTTTAACGAATTAAAGAGAAAAAATTATATATTATTAATGATATTAACAGTATTATTATGTATTTCAAAATTACATTATATTACGTTGCTACCTGTTGCAATGGGAATTTTAATATTGTTGTGGAAAAAATTGAAAGTAAGAGAAAAAATATTTCTTACTTCTATTGTATTATCAACAATGATTCAATTAGTTTATACATATAGACATACGAAAAATTGGATAAGATTTGATAATGAACCAGCATATAGAATAGTTGGAAGGCATACTACAGTTTGGTTTAGACCAATAGGGAAAATAAAGATTCTAGAAATAATAAATATAGGAACACATCAGATAATACAGCAATTTATAAGTATATTTAACTTTGGAATAGAACAAAGTCAAAATATTCTTAATTTAAATATGATGTATCTGATAATTTTTATAATAATAGTAGGTATTTTAGTATATATCAGTATTAAAAATAGAAATAGAGAAAGTGTTATAATATTGAGTTTACTATCTTTGATTTTTATTAATTCGTATTTGAATGTTATATCTAAGGTATGGAGTGGTTTAAATCTTTGGTCAACAGCATTTGGAGCAATAAATACAAGACATGCATTATTAACCAGAATACCAATGCTTCTTATATTAGTATTAATTCCTTCTATTTTAAAAAGAAATATTGGAGAAAAAAGAAATAATATAAAAATTTTATACAATATTTTAATAATATTTATCATATCAAGATACTCTCCAATAATAAATAATAATGTTTTTAGATATGATGAAGTTCATTCAGATTGGAAAATATATTCAAAGTTTTATAAAACTGAAAGGTGGACTCTCCCAATTTATCCATTCTTTATAATGGAAAATCAAAAAGGTTATTATATTGGAAAAGAAACAGGTAAAATAGAATATACTTATTTTTTAGGTGAAAAATACTATTTAGATGATTTAAATTCAAAAGAGGAAACAACAGAAATGGTATTACCAAAACCTCTTAAATTAGAATATCTATATACAAAAAGAGTAAGAAACTATAATTTTGATAAAATAAAACTTATAGGATATGATATACAAGGAAATAAAGTATTAGAACTATTACAACTTAATGATAAGGAGAGAAGTTATATTGGATTTAAAAATGATAATCCAAATATAGAAATTTCAAAAATTCAATTTTTAAATGAAAATAATAGAAAAGCATACATAGTTCCTGAAATTGTAATAGGAACTCCATAAAGGAAGAAAAAATAAAATTTAGAAAGGAAATATATAAAAATAAATGATAGAACTTTTTAAATACGGTATAATAGGGGCATTAACTACATTTTTGAATATCTTTATTTATTTTATTTTAAGAAGTATTTTGAATTTAAACTATATTTTCTCAAGTATAATTGCATGGATTTTAGCTTTGATATTTTCTTTCTTTGCAAATAGAAGTTTTGTTTTTGAAAAAAAAGAAAAATTGAAAAATAAAGTATTAAAAGAATTTCTATTTTTTGCTCTCACAAGATACATAACAGGACTTTTAGATATAGGAATTATGGTTATTGGTGTTGAAGTTTTTAAACAAGATGATAAATTATTAAAAATAATTTCCAATGTAATAGGAATAATATTAAATTATATAACTTCAAAATTTTTGATTTTTAAAAAATAAGCTATAAAATGCTATATTTCTGGATCAAGTTCGTAAAAGGAGAATAAAAATAATGAAAATGTCTATTGTTATACCATGTTATAATGAAGAAGAGAATATACCGATAATTCTTGATAAATTTGATAATATTTTGACTAATGAAGATATAGAAATAATATTAGTTAATAATGGTTCAACTGATAATTCAGATGAAGTTTTAAAGAGATTACTTCCTAAATATTTATTTGCAAGAACTGTACTAGTTCCGATAAATAAAGGATATGGTTATGGTATTTTTCAAGGGTTAAAAGAAGCAAAGGGAGATTTCTTAGGATGGATGCATGCAGATATGCAGACAGATCCTCAAGATGTTATAAGAGCTTATAAAATATTGGAAAAAAATAATTGGAATAAAAATATATATGTGAAAGGAAAAAGAAAAAAAAGGTCTTTTGTTGAAAATTTTTTTACAATAGGGATGTCGATTTTTGAAACAATTTATCTTAGAGAGTTTCTTTGGGATATAAATGGACAACCAAATGTATTTTCAAGAAAATTTTATAATACATGGATAGAACCTCCAAAAGATTTTTCATTTGATTTATACGTATTATATATGGCAAAGAAGCAAAGATTAGATTTTAAAAGAATAGATGTACTTTTTCCAAGTAGAATAAATGGAGTTTCAAGTTGGAATACAGGATTATTGTCTAAATGGAAATTAATAAAAAAAATAATAAAATTTAGTATAGAATTAAAGAAAAAAGGTATAAGATGATGATATTGAAAAGGTTAAAAAAAATAATTTTAAATTACATATTTTTAATATTTATAGGTATAGCAACAATTTTTTTTATAAATAATGTTAGAAAATATGGTAAAAATTTTGAATATAATTTAAAATACTTGATATTATTTACTTTGTTATATATAGTATCACATATTTTTAGATTTATTAGATTTTTTATAATTTATATTGAAGAAAAAAAAAATTTAAAAGAACTAATAAATGTTTATCTTTCATATACATATGTAAATTATTTTATACCTTTTAAATTAGGAGATTTATTTAAAATTTTGGAAATATCGTATATGCTTGATAATTTTGGTAAAGGTTTCATTGGAACCTGGATAGATAGATTTTTTGATACTTTAATATTGACGTTTATTTTAATATTTGGAATAGGATTAAAACAAGTTGTAAGCTATAAATTACTTTTC
Source organism: Leptotrichia sp. oral taxon 215 str. W9775 (assembly GCF_000469505.1). NCBI lineage: Bacteria > Fusobacteriati > Fusobacteriota > Fusobacteriia > Fusobacteriales > Leptotrichiaceae > Leptotrichia > Leptotrichia sp. oral taxon 215. Next base: position 89,282 of record NZ_KI272874.1, read on the forward strand.
TATTTGTCATCATTTTTGTTTTTTTCTGTTTTTTGTTACCTTTGTTTTAGATATACATACCTATATGCAAATAGAATAATTTTAACAAAAAGTGAAACCAGAAAAGGAATTTATATCTTAAAAGTTATTGAACAAATAAATGAATTATATAATTATGCAAAATATTTATTAAAAGGAAGAATTCCAATATTATTTTTTATAAGCATATTAGTTTGGATATTTGAAATATCATCTTATGATTTATTTGCTAGAGCTTTTAATTTTGAATTTAATTTTTTAATGATTCCTGAGATATTGACCTTTAAATTATTTGATTCAGTAGAAATAATAAAAATATCCTATATTATATTTTTTATGGGGATTTTTTCTGTCATATTTAGAATAAAAATCAGATATTTTAGTAAAAAATAAAAAAGGGGAGAAAAAATGGAAAAAAAAATATGTTTTGTTTATGATGATATAGAAAAACCATCAAGAATAATTTCTGGAATTATAGGAAAAAAAAGATATAGTGAGATTATTTACAAGAAAGTTAAATTTATAGAAAGATTGAAACAAACTCTAGAAAAATTTTATAATACTCAGATTAGGTTCGAATATTTAAAAAATAAGATAGAAATTGAAAATTTAAGAGAAAATTTATTATTTGAAGATAAAGAAGGTTCAGAAAAAATATACATTCATTTTTTATCAAGTAATGTCATAGTAAATGAAGAAAAATTTTTTATATTTTTAGAAAAATGCAAGTATATTAATCAAATAATGGTAGATAATAAATATAATTCCAGTATAATGGTATTTCCAAATATACAAAGTTATTCTGAATATCTGACAAAAAGAACATTAGATAATAATAAAAATCAATTTTTTTTAGATAAAGAAGAAATTTTACCAAATAATTTTAAAATAAATTTATCAGAATTAAGAGATTTTTTACTCTTTTTTTCAGGAAGTTTTGAAGCAAGGTACTTTAATTCTTTATCAAGTGATAAATATACAATAACAAAAAGTTCTGTTGATAAAATAAAAATGAAAAAAGAGCATGATTTTTATTATATGCTTCCACATCATATGCAAAAATGGATGGTAATGCCGTATGATTATAAAGAAAATAAAGAAAGAGCTTCATATACGATGGAAAGATTAAATATTCCTGATATTGCATTACAATGGATTCATAATTCATTTAACGAAGAGAGTTTTGAAAATTATCTAAATAAAATATTTGAATTTATAATAACAAGAGAGAGAAGAAATATATCAAAGGAAAAATTCAATAAAATTTTTAATGAGTTGTACTATAAAAAAGTTGAAGAACGAATACGAAAATTAAAAGAAATGGAAATTTATGGAGAAATAGATTTATTTATAAAATTTTCAACTGATTATAACTCGATAGATGAAATATTCGTAGAATATAAAAAATATTATAATGAAATTTTTAATAAAAAATTTAAATATATTGAAGTTATTGGGCATGGAGATCCCTGTTTCTCAAATACCTTGTATGATAAATCATCTGAGATGTTAAAATTAATAGATCCGAAAGGAGCATTAAGTGAAGATGAAATGTATACTAATGAATATTATGATTTAGCGAAATTATCTCATTCAATATTAGGAAATTATGATTTTATGAATAACGGTTTATTTACAATAGAATTGAATAATGATTTAAAAATGGACTTAAAAATTGAGAGTGCAAATTTAAAATCATTACAGGATATGTTTATTAAAAAGGTAAAAGAGTATGGATACGATATGGAAGTAATAAGAGTATGTGAGATTTCTTTATTCTTATCGATGCTTCCATTACATATTGATATACCAAGTAAAGTTTTTGCTTTTATATTAAATGCTATAAATATGATGAAGGAGTTGGATAAAGATGGAAAATAAAGGCACTTTAGTCGTAGATTTAGATGGAACAATTTGTCCTATAAAAAAATCAAATGAAAGATATGAAGATTTGAAACCTTATGATAATATTGTAAAAAAATTGAAAGAATACAAAAAAGAAGGATTTAGAATATTAATATTTACGGCAAGACAAATGAGAACTCATGGAGGAAATTTAGGATTAATTAATGTCCATACATCAAGAATGACAATGAATTGGTTAGATAAATGGGATATTCCTTATGATGAAATAATTTTTGGAAAACCATGGCCAGGAAAAGGTGGTTTTTACATTGATGATAGAGCAATAAGACCTGATGAATTTTTGAAATATAATGAAGAAGAGCTGAATAAAATGTTAGATAGTGCAAGAGAGAGGATAGATTAAAAAATAAAATATATTGTCAGGAGTTTATTTATGGGAAATATAAATTTAATAATGCCTATGGCAGGTGGAGGGACAAGATTTAAAAAAGAGGGGATTGATATTCCTAAACCCTTAATTGAATTAAATGGGAAACCTTTCTTTTTTTGGGCAACTCAGTCAATTATAAAGTTTGTTAAAATTGATGAGCTTATTTTTGTTGTACTAAAAGAGCATGTTGAGAAATATAAGATAGATAGGGAAATTTTAAAATATTACCCTAATGCTAAGTTGAAAATTATTGATCAAGTTTTAAATGGAGCAGTGTTAACATGTCTTGAAGGAATAGAATTAATTGATAATGAAAATCCAGTTTTATTTAATGACTGTGATCATAGTTTTTTGTGTAAAACTTTTTATGATTTTATTTTAAAAAGCAAGAATGATATTGATGGAGCAATTTTAACATTTACTTCTAATGATCCAAGATTTAGCTATATCGAAATAAATGATTTAGGAAACGTTATTAGAACCATAGAAAAAAAAGTTATAAGTAATAAAGCGATTTGTGGAGCATATTATTTTAAAAATAAAAATATATTTAAAAAATCTGCACAGAAATATTTAGATGATTGTAATTATAATGAATATTTTATTAGTGGAGTATATAATATTATGATTAAAGAGAATATGAAAATAAAATATTTTTTAACAGATTTACATATATCTTTTGGAACACCTGAAGAATACAAAGAAGTACAAAATTATAATTTTAAAGAATTGTTATAAATAAAGGATATAAATGGTATAATAAATTTATTAGAATGTATTGTATTTCAGATTATCTGAAAGAAAAGTGCTTATACTATTAAATTTAGATAAGACAGTTTTGATAGAAAGGATAGAAATAATTTTAAATAATAAGAAACGAGAATAAAAACATGAATAAAAAAACAATAATAATATCCGCTATCAATTTCAGTGAAGGCGGACCTTTAACAATATACAAGGAATGTTTAAAATGCCTTGAGGAAAATTTTCTGAAAGAGTACAAAGTAGTAGCTTTAGTTCATGATAAAAGCTTATTTTCAGAATATGAAGGAAAAATAGAATTTATGGAATTTAAGGATTCTAAAAAAAGTTACTTAAAAAGATTATATTATGAATATATTTATTTTAAGAAACTGTCAGAAAAATTGAAACCTTATTTATGGCTTTCATTACATGATATGACACCAAATGTAGCAGCAGATAAAAGAGTTGTATATTGTCATAATCCAATGATGTTTTATAAAATGACAAAAGAAGAAAGAAAAAAATCATTTAAATTATTTCTTTTTTCAAAATTTTATAAATATATCTATAAAATGAATATAAAGAAAAATAACTATGTTATTGTTCAGCAGGATTGGATAAGAAAAGAATTCAAAAAAGCTTTTGGGATAGAAAATATCATTGTTGCACATCCGGAAGTTAATCTGGAAGCTTTGAAAATAGATAAAAATATTGAAATTGAGAAAAATAGCTTTGTTTATCCCAGCTTTCCAAGAGTTTTTAAAAATTTTGAGGTAATTTGCAAGGCAGCTGAAATTCTGGAGAATAAAAATATTAAGAATTTCAAGGTTTATCTGACAATAGATGGCAGTGAAAATGTTTATTCAAAAGAAATAGTCGAAAAATATAATGAACTGGAATGTGTTAAATTTGTTGGGCTACAGTCAAGGGAAAATTTAATGAGATACTACAATAAGACAGAAGCAGTCATATTTCCTTCTAAAATTGAAACATGGGGATTACCAATTACAGAGGCAAAAGAGTTTAAGAAAAAACTGATTTTAGCAGATTTACCTTATGCACACGAAACATTGGGAAACTATGAAGAAGTATTTTTCTTTAATCCTGATTCAGCTGAAGAACTGGCTTCAAAAATGGAATCAGTTATCGCAGAAAAAGATACTAGTTTTGATGGAAATATATGTAAGGAGATAGAACAGCCTTATTGTAATAGTTGGAAAGAACTTTTTGAGATAATTTTAAAAAAATAATATGGAGAGAAATATGAAAAAATGTATGATATATTTTGGGTTCAATAATCCTCTGAAATTTAAAAGAGGGGTAGAAAATGTAATTTTATTTCAGGCTCAATCCTTAGGAAAAAATATAGAGAAATATTATATTTTTTTTGATGATGAAAACGTTGAATTTAACTGGAATGGAATAAACTGTATTGGAATAAAAAAGAATAAATTCAGATTTATCAGTTTAAATAAATTAATAAGTAAAAAGTTTAAAAAGAACAACTATATCATACATTCTCATAATTATCTTATGAGTTTTTTTCTTTTAAAAAAAACAGACATTTTTACAGTTCATGATGGACTTTACTATCAATCTGGTGCAGTAAATCATAAACTACAAAATTTATTTAAGTATATTGAAAAGAAAGTTTATAAAAAATCAGGATTAGTACATTTTATTTCAAAATTTACAAAAGAAAAATCTTTATATAGGGGAGATAATTTTAAAATCATATATAATACAACTCCTTTTGAAAAAATTGATTTAAAATATTCATCCAAAGTTAACTGGGAAACAGATAAAATTAAGATTTTTACAGTTCGGAGCATTGAAGAAAGAGCAAATATTGATTTACTAATAGAATTAGCAAAAAGAAAAAGAAATTATGATATTAAAGTAGCTGGAAAAGGACCTTTATTAGAAAAATATAGGGAGAAGATAAGAAAAAATCAGTTGAAAAATATTGAATTATTGGGGTATATCCCAGATGAAGAAGTTAGAAAATTCTATGAAACGGCTGATTTGGTAACTGTTCTGGCAAAATATGGCGAAGGATTTGGATTACCAATAATAGAAGGATATCTTTATAATAAGCCGGTTTTTGCTTCAGATATTTGTGCTATACCGGAAATTATAATAAATAAAGATTTTTTAGTAAAAAATAATGCTGAAGATTTAGAAAGCAAAATAGAAAAGTATTATGAAGAACTTCCGGTTTATAATTTTAAAAAGTACTATGAAGAAAATTTTTCTTATGATAAAATATTAGAAAAATATAGACAGATGTATGACAAGTTTTTTAAAATTTAAAAAGAAAGTTGGGAAATAGAATGAAGAAAATATCATTAGAACTACAATGGGCAGTTGGGAAAAAAACAGGAGTAGGATGGTATATATATAATATAGTTAAGGAATTAAGTAAATCAGATAAAAATGATTATATAGCTGAATTTATTAATTTTATGGGAAGGCACGATGTAAAGAGTCAGATAGACTATGATATAAAAATAAAGCAGAATAAACTGCTTACTTATACAATGTATAATTTTTTAACAAAAAAAATGAATATAAGCCATAATCTTATTTTAGGGACAAAATCAGATATCTATCATTTTTTTAATTTTACAATTCCTAAAAATATAAAAGGAAAAGTAATAGTTACTATTTATGACACTGTATTTTTTTCAGCTCCTGAAACTATGGGGGATATGAAAGCTATTAGTGAATATAAATATGCTGCTGAGAGATCAGATTTAATTTTAACTATTTCAGAAAGTGCAAAATCAGATATTATTAAACATTTTAATGTAGATGAGAAAAAAATAGAAATTGTAACACCAGGAATTGATTTAGAGAAGTATTTACATAATTATACAGATATGGAACTTGAAAATGTTAGAAAAAAATATAAATTACCAGAAAATTATATTTTATATTTAGGAACAATAGAACCTCGAAAAAATATAGAAAGAACAATAAAAGCTTTCATAAAATATAAAAAAGAAGTTAAGGATGATTTGAAGTTTGTAATTGTAGGTGGAAAAGGATGGAAATATGATAATATTATGAAATTAATAGAATCAATGGGAACAGATATTATACTTACAGGTTATATTGATGAAGAAGATAAAATTCCTATTTACAAACTTGCACAGATTTTTGCATTTCCATCATTGTACGAAGGCTTTGGAATGCCAGTTCTAGAGGCTATGGCTGCAGGAGTCCCTGTAATTACTTCCAATGTATCATCTTTACCTGAAGTTGCAGGAGATGCCGCAATTTTAGTTAATCCTTTAAATGAAGATGAAATTTTTGAAGCGTATAAAAAGATTTTATCAGATAAAAAATTACAGTTGGAAATGATTGAAAAAGGGTTAGAACAAGCAAAAAAATTTGAATGGAAAGAATCAGCAAAAGTACTTGAACAAATTTATGAAAAAATGTAATAAAAATCATTATGGAAGGGTAGAACATGGAAAAGTCATTTTATGAATTGTGGAAATTGGGAATTAACTTAATTAAAACAAAAATATTTTTTCCAAAAGCCAGATTAATTCGTTTTCCGTTTGATATAAGAGGGAAAAAATATATAAAATATGGAAAAGATTTTACTACTGGTGTTGGATGTAGGATAGAGGCTTATAATTTTAATAATGAAAATTCAGGAATAAAAGCTCCTCAATTAATTATTGGAAATAACGTTCAAATAAATGACTATGTCCATTTATCTTGTGCAGAGTCACTTATTATAGAAGACAATGTATTAATTGCCAGTAAGGTTTATATTTCTGATTTAAATCATGGAAATTATTCTTCTTTAAAAAGCTTAGAGCATTCATGTCCCAATGAAATAGTAAAGGATAGAAAAATTTTTACAAAACCTGTAAGAATTTCTGAAAATGTCTGGTTAGGAGAAAATGTTACAGTTTTAGCAGGTACAACTATTGGAAAAAATTCTATAATTGGAGCGAATGCTCTAGTTTCAAAAGATGTACCAGAAAATTGTATTGCTGTTGGAAATCCTATAAAAATAATAAAAAAATATAATTTTGAAACAAAAGAATGGGAAAAAATATAAAATTTTTAAAATATTTAAGTTGTTAAAATTAGTTTAAAAGATTACAATTTTACTAAGTAAAAACAGGGAGGAGGCTTCTGTATGTATGATTTTACAGCTTGTATAGTAACTTATAATACTAATCTGGAAGATTTGTCTCAGATTATAAGTTGCTTTCAAAAAACAAAATTAAAATTTAAACTATGGATATCAGATAATTCTGAAGAAGATACGCTGAGAAGTTTTATAAATAATTTTTCGGATGATAGAATAGAATATATCTTTAATAATTCAAATAATGGATTTGGATCAGGTCATAATGTCGTGTTAAAAAAATTAATGGATAATAACTTCAAAGAAAAAGCAGAATTTCATATAATATTGAACGCTGATATAACTTTTGAGGAAAATACCATTGAGAAAATGGTTGATTACATGAGAAAAAATCCTGAAATTGGGCAGATAGGACCGAAAATATATGAATCCAGTGGAGAGGTTAACAAATCCTGTAGGTTATTACCTACACCATTAAATTTAATATTCAGAAGATTTTTTCCAATAAAATCTATTGTAGATAAAATGGATTATAATTATGAGATGAGATGGTGTGATTATAACTCAATAATGGAAGTTCCAATTCTATCTGGATGTCTTATGTTTATAAGAACAGATATTTTGAAAAATGTTGGAATGTTTGATACTAGGTATTTCATGTATATGGAAGATTATGACTTATGTAGAAGAATTGGACAAAAATATAAAGTGATATTTTATCCTGAAGTAGAGATAATTCATGAACATGGAAAAGCATCCTATAAAACAAGAAAAATGATGATGGCACATATAAACTCAGCTATAAAATATTTTAATAAATGGGGATGGTTTTTTGATAATGAAAGAAAAACAAGAAATAAGGAATGTATAAAAAAATATAAAAAATAATTCAGTTTGGTGAATATTCGATTAGGAGAATAAATGAAACAAAAGGTTTTAGTAACAGGAGCTAATGGCTACATAGGAAAAAATGTTATAAGTTATTTATTAAATAATAATATTGAAGTAGTAGCTGCTGATATTTCTTTAAATAAAATAAGTGATAAAGTAAGAAAAATAGAAACTGATATATTTGCAAATACAGACTATCTTTTTTCTAATTTAGAGAATGTGAAGACCTGTATTCATTTAGCATGGAGAAATGGTTTTGTACATAATTCCATTACTCATCTTGAGGATATTTCATTACATTATAAATTTTTAAAGCAAATATATGAATCTGGTATAAAAAATATAAATGTTATAGGAACTATGCATGAAATTGGATACTGGGAAGGAGAAGTTGATAACAATACTAGTACTAATCCTATTTCTTTTTATGGTATAGCAAAAAATAGCTTGAGACAATCTTTGAAAATATTAGAAGAGGGCGATAAGGAATTATTAATAAAATGGCTTAGAGTATTTTATATACAAGGTGATGATAGGAATAATAATTCTATTTTTTCTAAAATATTACAAAAAGAAGAAGAAGGTGCTAAAACTTTTCCATTTACTACAGGAAAAAATAAATATGACTTTGTTAATATAGAGATATTAGCAGAGATGATTTCAAAAGCGGCTTTACAAACTGATATAACTGGAATTATAAATTGTTGTTCCGGTAAACCTGTAAGTTTAAAAGAAAAAGTTGAATCATTTTTAAAAGAAAATAACTTAAAAATAAAATTAGAGTATGGTATATTTCCAGATCGGGTTTATGATTCTCCTGCCATATGGGGAAATAATAATATAATATCAGAAATAATGAAAAATGAGTAAAAAAAGATTTATGAAGACTAATTTTTCAGAGTATTAAATTAATCTAGTTAAAAACAATAGAATATCTATAATTTTGTACAAATCAAAATATAAATGAGGTTATCTCAAAAGAAAAATATATTTTTCCATTTCAAGACAACCTCATTCTTTATTTCGAAGTAGTATTTTTTCTATTACTACATACTAAAATCATATTTCTTTATGAATTCCAGCAGAGCCTTACACCCTTTGACCACATCATTGTAAGTTGTGTCAAAATCATCAGTGTACCACGGATCAAGAATATCCCTATCCTCCCCCGCATACTCAAGAAGACGGTTTACCCTTCCTGAATGTCTATTACGGAGAAATTTCTCAATATTTATAATATTGCTTTCATCCATTCCTATAATATAGTCTGCTGACAGGTCATCATCATTTAAAATACGGGAATACATTCCAACAGTGCTTATCCCTTCCCTTGCAAGACGTTCCCTTGTACCTCTGTGGACAGGATTTCCGTGTTCCCAGGAACTTGTGGCGGCTGAATCAATATAAATCTGCTGATTTAATCCTTCAGTATCGACCATTTTTCTGAAAACAGCTTCAGCCATTGGTGAACGGCATATGTTTCCAAGACAGACAAATAATACCTGTACCATTATTCAACTCCTTTCATTTCTAGAAAATTTTATTGTGTTATTTATTTTTATTACTTCTAATTATCATTCTATAATCTTTTCCCACAAACACTTATTTCAGCTTACCGAATACTTTTCCAATACTGTCATGAATAACAAGGTTTGCATAATTGTCCTGGGACGTAACTGATTTATTAATAAGTATAAGATTTTTACCTCTGAAGTACTGAATCAGTGAAGCTGCAGGATATACAACGAGGGAAGTTCCGCCAATAATAAGGGTATCTGCCTGTGTTAGATGATAAATGGCTTCCTCAAAGATTGTCATATCAAGGCTTTCTTCATACAGCGTAACATCAGGTTTAATAATTCCGTCGCATTCAGGACAGTGTGGAACAGGATTACAAAGTTTTAAAAACTCATCAAGACCATACTTCTTGCCACATGACATACATGTATTCTTGGCAACGGAACCATGTAGTTTAAGTACCTTCCTGCTTCCGGCCATTTCATGAAGGCTGTCAATATTCTGGGTGATTACAGCAGTCAGCTTACCCTTCTTTTCAAGTTCTGCCAGATAGTAGTGGGCAGGATTTGGCTCTGCATCAGGATAAATCAGATGTTTCTTGTAAAAATCATAAAATTCTTCAGGATATTTCAGATACATTGTATGGGAAACAAGTTCTTCCGGCGAGAAATGCCTGTCAAGTTTAATGCTGTACAGCCCATCGGCACTTCTGAAGTCAGGAATTCCAGATTCCGTAGATACTCCTGCCCCTCCAAAAAATACAATTTTATTGCTGTTATCAATTATTTCCTGAAGTTTTTCTATTTCATTCATATTTTTCTCCTATATAAGCCGTGGTTTTTGTAAAAAAGTCCACAGCAGATAAAACTGAATAGAGATATTGTGTAATTATAAAATATTAATAATACACTCTGTAATTGTGTATATTTAACTACAGATATTTCAGTTTTCCTTTAAAATCTTCCAATGTTTTATAACCTTTTTCATCCATTATTTCCTTAAGTTCATGTGTAACTCTCGAAAATACTTCAGTTCCTTCCTTTTCAAGCGAAGTTCCAATCTGAATCATGCTCGCTCCACACAGGATATGCTCAAATGCATCACGGCCTGTAAGAACTCCTCCTGTACCGATAATCTGTATAGATGGATTTAAACGCTGATAGAAGGCGTGTACGTTTGCCAATGCAGTAGGCTTTATATATTGCCCTCCAATTCCTCCAAAACCGTTTTTAGGCTTAATTACGACACTCTCATCGTTGATTACAAGTCCATTTCCGATACTATTTACACAGTTCACAAATGTGAGAGGAAATTTATTGAAAACAGCGGCTGCCTGATCAAAATGTACAATATCAAAATATGGTGGCAACTTTATTCCTAGTGGTCTGTCAAAATATTCAAACACTTCCGAGAGAATCTGTTCAGTAGTCTGCAGATCATATGCCAGCTGAGGTTTTCCAGGCACATTCGGGCAGGACAGGTTCAGTTCTGTCGGACCTTTGAATCCACTATCAAGGACTTTTTTCATTAATATATGGATTTCTTCAGAAGACAGTCCTGTCATCGACAGAAAGAATGTACGCTCAGAAAGTCTTTCCTGCAGTTCCAGAAGATATTCAAGATAGTAGTCAATTCCAAGATTTGGAAGTCCCATAGAATTTATGCATCCAAGCTCAGTGTCGTAATAACGTGGCTGAGGGTTACCTTCTCTAGGATTTAATGTGGCACTTTTTGTTACAAAAGTTCCCGCTTCAGAGTGAATCATTTTCTCCAGCTCATTACGGTCATAGCAGCACACTCCTGCGGCATTCATAAGACAATTTTCAAATTCATACTTTCCTACATGTGTTTTTGTTGATGACATTTTAGAACCTCCTGGGTTTTTGTTGGTGTTATTAGAATATACTTTAATTTTATCAGAAAAAGAGACTTTTTTCAATTTTAAATCGTTGGAGATTTATAATAACTTTATTATTGATATAAAGAGAATAACTATCATTGTTTTGTTCATTGCATTTTTTTATACTTTGTGTTAATCTTTATTTATAATAGGAAATAAATCAAATTTTTATAATTAGTGTATACGAGAAGAATTAAATTATAGAATTAGAGGGGGAAAGATTTTATGAATAATGAAGTTATTCTTTATAAAGATGGTGAACTGGAACTTCCGGTGGAAGTAGCTCCTGACAAGGAAACTGTGTGGTTAAAAGTAGAAGAAATGGCAAAGCTTTTTGATAGAGACCGTTCTGTAATACAGAGACATATCAAAAATATATTTAAAGAAAATGAATTGGAAGAAAGCTTAACTTGTGCAAAATTTGCACAAGTTCAAAATGAAGGTGACAGGTCTATCGAAAGAACTTTTAATTACTACAATCTTGACATGATTATCTCTGTCGGATATAGGGTAAAATCTCCAAGAGGTATTGCTTTTAGAAAATGGGTTGCATCTAAATAATATTTTGATTTTTTTGTTATAACTAAAAAAAATAGAAACTGAACTCAAAATTTTAATCATTTTGAGACAGCCCCATGATAATAGTGATTTTCTACCAGTATACATTATTCATCCAACATCAATTTTCCCTTTTTAGCTTTATCTTTTAGACGTTTCATTTGTTCTTTTTCTATCTGTTGAATACTTTTTTCCGGAACAGGTAAATCTTCAGGCATAGTGCCACCTATTTTTTCAATGGCACTTCTAACTTCTTTTCCCACTGAATAGTGAACTTTTGTTGCTGATTCTGCCCCTTCAATTTTATCTTTTCTTAGTTTTTCTTCTGTTTGTGAAATTCTAAATAAATTGGCAATAAGTTCAGTGCTTCCCATGTAATCTAGAATTTTTTGTCTTGCAGTCAAGCCCTTTCTGTCATGGATATCTTCCACATCTAAGCCACCATACAGTCCCATATATCCTGCATTTTGGAATACAGAGAATTCTTCGTTTGTAATAACTCCTGCATTGTGTGCTGTCTCAACTAAAAGTTGATTCCATTGTTTTATGTCTCCGCGAACGACAAGCCTCCTTCTATCTTCATTAAGCCGATTAAAATGGTCTGCTACTTCCTGACGATATGTTTGTATAGCGAAATATGTCTGACCAAATGCGATGATTTCTTTTCTTGGATCACCATTTTGTACAATTAAATAGCAAGCATATCTTGTAAGCTCATAATCTTTAATAGACTTCCTTGTAGCTCCTGCTTCCACGATTTTGCTGACCTCAGCAAAATCGTATGTTATTTCATGACCGCTATTTTCACAAGCAATCATCGCTCTATCAATGACCTTTTGAAAATTTCTCCATTGAGAATAATCAAGTACATCAGCAAGTTCTCTTGCACTCCAGTACTCTCTTCCATCTTTTCTGACATATTTTATATCTTCAAATTTTTTATATTCTTTTGCTTTCAAATTTGACATGTTATGCCCCCCCTTTTGTAATAATATTTTCATTTAAGAAAATTGATTGTATTGTTAAATACTTACTATTAGTAATTTTTCAATTGATATTACATATGCTAACTCTATTAAATCAGAAGCAAAAGGTAAATTGTTCGTAATCCTTAAGTATTAAATACTTATTTATCTGATTTATAACTATCTTACCGAACTATACTTTATTCCCACTCAATAGTTCCCGGTGGCTTAGAAGAAATATCATACACAATTCTGTTTATTCCATTTACTTTGTTTATAATCTTGTTTGACACTTCCTCAAGGAATTCATAAGGCAGTTTTGACCATGTGGCAGTCATAAAGTCGATAGTATTTACTGAACGGATTGCAGCCACATATTCGTATGTTCTCTGGTCGCCCATTACTCCTACAGTTTTCACAGGAAGCAATGTTACAAATGCCTGATCCACCTTTCCATAAAGACCTTTTGCCATAAGCTCATTAATAAAGATGTCGTCAGCTTCCTGAAGTATTTTTACCTTGTCAGGCGTAACTTCTCCGATAACTCTTATTCCAAGTCCCGGTCCCGGGAATGGGTGTCTGTTTATAATTGTGTCTGGCAGTCCTAATTCATGCCCAACTTTTCTTACTTCATCCTTAAATAATTCTTTTAGAGGCTCAAGAAGTTCAAATTTAAGGTCTTCAGGCAGTCCTCCTACATTGTGGTGAGATTTTATAGTATGAGAAGGTCCTTTTATAGACTGTGATTCAATAACATCAGGGTAGATTGTTCCCTGTGCAAGGAATTTTGCCCCTTCCTGTCCTTTAAGTTTTCTAATTTCTTCATTGAACACTTCAATAAATTCATTTCCAATAATTTTTCTCTTGGCTTCAGGCTCATCCACACCTTTAAGCTTATTAAGGAATCTGTCTTTTGCGTCAACGAACACAATATTCAGGTCAAAATGCTCCTTATAGTATTCAAGGACTTTCTTTCCTTCATCCTTTCTCAGAAGCCCTGTATCCACAAACATACATGTAAGCTGCTTTCCTATTGCATTGTTAATCAGAACGGCAGCCACAGAAGAGTCCACCCCTCCTGAAAGTGCAAGAAGTATATGCTCGTCTCCTACAGTTTCTTTTATTGCTTCTGTTTTTTCCTGTATAAAGTTTTTGATTTTCCAGTTTTTCTCACATTTACATATATTGAAAACAAAGTTTGAAATTATTTCAGTTCCACATTCAGAATGAACTACTTCCGGGTGAAATTGCAGTGCATAAATACCATTATTGTTTGTAATGGCTGCAATTGATGAATCTGTTCTGGCAATAATTTCAAAACCTTCAGGAAGTACAGTAATATGGTCATTGTGGCTCATCCATATGCTTGAAGTTTTTGGAATATCCGAAAGAAGCGGATTCTTGTCATCCAGTACTTCCAGAATTGCCTTTCCAAATTCTCTTGATTCAGCCTTCTCAACTTTTCCACCGTTAAGATGTGTGATAAGCTGCATTCCATAACATATTCCCAATATAGGAATTCCTAAATCAAAAACTGCCTTATCTGCAGTAGGTGAATCTTTTTCATAAACTGAGGCAGGACCTCCTGAAAAGATTATCCCTTTGACTTTATCTTCTCCATTCTTAATCTGTTCAATGTCAACCATAGGCACGATTTCACAGTAAACTTCCATTTCCCTGATTCTTCTGGCAATAAGCTGGCTGTACTGCGAACCGAAGTCGACAATTATGATTTTCTCTTTCACAATTTCACCTCTATCTATAATTTTTTTATTAATTACTAATAAATTATATATTATTTCATGTTAGAAATCAATAATAATAAAAGAAAGAACTGCCTTAAAATAGAAAATTTATAAGAAACGTGTGCAAAAAATGATATTTACGAATTCTTTAAAATTTTACAATAAAAAATATGAAATGAGCAGTAGAAAAAATGAATTGTCTGAGCCATCGGCGAGTTTTCATTTTTTCTAAAGCAAATGATTATTTTTTATGAGTAAAATTTTTATAAATGAATAAATTCATTTTTTGCTGTATTCCTTATTTTTCTATTTTAAGACAGCCTGTTTTCTTTTATTATCATTGATTATGTCATTATTTTAGTTTGGTCTTTTCCATCATCTTCAAACACAAAATATTCAAGAACCTTAAGTTTTACTTCTTCCCCTATCTTCAGAGTATCGTAAGTGGAAGCCCTTGCAGTAACTCTTAAAATATTTCCGTTTCCAACTTCAACCCTTAAGTCATTGCAGTCTCCAAGGTAGAATTTTGAAAATACTTTTCCTGTCAGTTCTCCATCTTCTGCAAGCATTACATTTTCAGGTCTTATTGCCACTATGACATCCTTCGTGTAAGAACTTGTATTAGGAAGAGTCTGACCATTACTGTTGTTTAAGAGAATATTTCCATTTTCAACTTTTCCCTTTATGAAATCTACCTTTCCTACAAAGTTTGCAACAAACACATTTTTAGGACGTGAATAGATTTCCTGAGGAGTTCCCACCTGCTGAACTTCCCCTTTGTTAATAAGCACTATTCTGTCACTCATTGTCATTGCTTCTATCTGGTCGTGGGTTACATAAATAACTGTAATTTTAAGTTTTTTAGTTATTTCCTTGATTTCATATCTCATTTCTTCCCTAAGTTTCGCATCAAGGTTTGATAAAGGTTCATCCAGAAGAAGTATTTCAGGATGTGCTACAAGAGCTCTTCCTAAAGCAACCCTCTGCTGCTGTCCTCCTGACAGTTCTGAAGGGAATCTGTCCTTGTACTGTTCAAGGTGGACAGTTTTAAGAGCCTGAGTGACTCTTTCATCTATTTCTTTTTTACTAGTTTTCTTAATTTTTAAAGGGTATGCAATATTATCGTACACATTCATGTGAGGCCATACAGCATATGACTGGAATACCATTCCTATTTCCCTTTTTTCAGGAGATACAAAATTATCTTTTCCTGATACAGGTCTGTCGCCTATATAGATTTCTCCGCTTGTGGGTTTTTCAAAACCTGCTATCAGTCTTAGCATAGTAGTTTTTCCACAACCTGAAGGACCTAGCAGTGTTATGAATTCCCCGTCTTCAAATTTCTGGCTGAATTCCTGTAAGACCTGAATGTCTCCAAATGATTTTGTTACCCCTGTTATTGTTACCGAAGCCATATTTTTCCTCCTGCTCTATATTGAAAATTGTCCTTTTGTCAATTTATTTAAAAGATAGTTTACTATAATTACAAATAATAAGATAGCCGTTGCAAGGGCACTTGCCACCTGCTGACTGTGGTAAGTCTGGTAAATATACAGTTCATACCCTATTGTTTTTGTATTGGATGAATAAAGTAGCGTTGACATTGTCAGTTCATAGAATGAAGGCATGAATATCAGGAAGAATCCTGCAACGATACTTGCCCCAATTAATGGAAGAGTTACATCTTTAAGCATACGCAGCCAGTTGGCACCTGAAATCTGTGCCGCTTCCTCCAGTGAAGGATGGACCTGGCTCATTGCAGAAACGACTGTTCTCATTCCCATAAGCATGTATTTTATCATATAGGCTATAATCATTATTGTCAAAGTATTGTAGATGTTAATTTTAAATTTTCCGCTCATGGATATTATTAATGCCAGGGCAATTGTAACACTTGGAGTACCTGAACCTAAAGTTATAAGGAAGTCAGGAATTCTTTTTCCTTTTACGTTAGTTCTCTGCAGCAGGTATGCCATTATGCATGAAATCATAATTCCAAAGAATGCCGCCGCAAGTCCTGCAATTATACTGTTTTTAGTTGAACTTAATATGGAAGCCCTTGAGAATACTTTATTCCATGCACTCATGGACATATTTGAAAGGCCAATAGGTTTTCCCATATTTACAGTAAAGGAAGTAAGTGCCACAGTAACAAAAGGCAAAATTACTACAAAGAATGAGAAAATTGAAATAATAATTGTTATTGGCATTCTCCATTTTCCCAATTCCACTATGTTCGGTCTTGTAGATTTTCCACTCATTGTTATGTACTGTCTTTTTCCAATTACGAAAGTTGTAATGTATAAAATGATGTTTGCTATTACCATAAGGAATACTGCCAGCACCATTGCATCATTAAGTCCTTCATCAGAACCAATGTGAACAAAGTCAATGATACGTGTAGTTACAGTATATATCTGTCCTGGTGCTCCGATAATTGAAGGTATACCGAATGCCGATGCAGAAGCAACGAATACAAGAAGTCCTGCAGCTATTATACTCGGAGTCATCATTGGAATGGTAATAGTCATTAAAGTCTTAAGAGGCGAAGCTCCTGATATTTTAGAAGCTTCTTCCAATGACGGATCCATTTTTTCCATCGCTCTTGATATTGTTATAAAAGCATAAGGATAGTAGAAGCACGTAAGTACCCATACTATTCCTCCCACCGTATATATATTGAAGGGAGCCTTCGACAGATTAAACATCTGCATAAGAAATTTATTTAAAACTCCTGCATTTGGGTTCAGAAGTCTCAGCCATGCCATCGCACCCACATATGGAGGTACCATATATGTTGTAACAAATAGAGTTCTGAAGAACTTTTTACCGTACATGTCTGTTCTTCCTACAAGAAATGCCAGCGGGAAAGCCAGTATAACTCCAAATAATGTAGTTAATCCTGAAATCACTAATGTATTTATTAACGCTGTCCAGTTCAGATCGTAAGTATATACCCTCTTAAAGGATTCCAGAGAAAAACTTCCCTTTGGAAACAGTGAACGGATTAATAAATAAGATAAAGGGATAACTTCAAATATTACAAGGAAAGCTACAACAATAAGTATGACTATCCACTTTATATCTATGTTATATTTTTTTGCCATTTTTTCCTCTTTTCAAAATTAAAATTTACAAACTATTTTGCAGCTTTTGTTATGTATTTTTCAAAAATTTCACGTAATTTATCTCTGTCGTGGTAAGTTTTATCCCAGTTAATAGGCATTGCAGCTGCAAGTATTTCTGCAGTAGCTTTTGCATCGAAAGGTGCTTTTGCAGGATTTTTAAGTACTGAGTGCATCCATCCGTCAACGATAGCTTCCTGTCCTGCCGGAGATAGGAACCAGTCAGTTAAAGCTTCAGCCGCTTTTATATTTTTGTTAGGTGACATTTCTTCTTTTACAGTCATGATTGTACTAGGAATTGCGATAATTCCGTCAGTAGGATAAATAACTTCAAGTTTTGAATTTTCCTCCTGTCTTTTCTTAAGGATTGATTCTTCAAGTATCATAATTTCTGCAGCTTCACCTGTTTCAAGTTTTGTAACTGCAACTGATCCTGATTCTACAACTGCTTTCTGTTTTGCAAGGCTTTCAAAGTATCCTTCACCATATTTATCAGTCAGTGCAGATACTGCCGCCAAAGCTGTTCCTGATTTTAATGGATCAGGAATGGAAATTTTTCCTGCTAAGTTTGGTTTTTTTGCAAATTCATCAAAAGATTGTGCAAGGTCTTCCTTCTTAAATTTGTCAGGATTATACGCTAAAACCATATTTAAAATACGTACAGGATACCAGTATCCTTCCTTGTCATAGTCTAATGCAAGATTTTCAGCATTTTTTGAAACATAAGCGTGTAATACACCTTTTTCTTTTAATTCCAGTGAATAAGAAGGTTCAGCAACCATAAGCATGTCTGCACCTAATTTATTTGCCTGCATTTCTGCAACGATTTTTGATTGAAGTGTTCCAGTTCCACCTTGGAAGAATTCAACTTCCAGATTAGGAAATTCCTGTTTAAGTTTTTCCTTTACATTGTCAATGATGTCTTCGTACATTGAAGTGTAAATAACAATCTTTCCTTTTATTTCGGCATTTTTTCCATCAGATGAACCTGATTCCCCCTTGCTGCCACAAGCTGTTAAAGTTAAAAGCACTAAAGCCAGTAATAGTAACAGAATTCTTTTTTTCATATTCTCTCCTTCTCTCTAAAAAATTTGTCAGTATTATTTTACCTTGATAATTTTAAAAGTCAAGATTATCAAATGAAAACAATGTTATAATTAGAAGGAAGTGTCTAAAAATAGTAAAAATATACAATGGGCTGTCTCAAAATTGAAAAAATACAAAAAACATATTTATTCATTTACTAAAATTTCACTTATACAAAACAGTCATTCATAAAGAAAAAGTCAAAATTCACCTGAAAATTCAGGTTGTTGACTTTTTCTAAATTCATTCCAGTTTTGCATTGTGAAATTCTAAATAATTCATAAATATAGTTTTTACAGTATTTTTTAATTTTTGAGACAGACACATTGTTAAGTTTTCTTTTTTAGATAGTTACATTAAAAATTTAATTTATAAATCAGATATATAATTTAATCTTTATTAAAACAAAAAAAAGATAATAAATTCGGTATTTTATTGTTTCGTATTTTTGGTTTTTTACGTTATGAACGATATGGAGGTAATTATATAAAAAATATATGGCCTATTGAAAGTTACTAAATATTGTGATATTATAAAAAAATAAAACAATATATAGGATGAAAAGGGTGGTTTTAGACGGTTGTTTTAAATTGAAGTATATCGGGGGAAAATAGAAAAAATTCACAGGAGGATTCAGATCCAGTTAAACGAAAATAAATAATTTTGAAAGGCGGGTAATGAAAATGCATAATCAACTGGGAGAAGACTTGGAAAAAATAATTTCAGGAATTGTAGACGTTGAAAAAAACGATATAAATAATGAAAATGCAAATATGTCTTCGATGACACCGGCGGGTCAGATGATGAGGTTTGCAAGTGAAGTATCAAAAATGTATACTTTAGAAAACCTGGTTTCCCCTGAATTTAAGGAAGCACACAATAACGGAGAAATTCATATTCATGATCTGGATTATTACCCAAGCAAGACAACAACGTGTCTTCAGTATGACCTGGCAGATATGTTTGAGCATGGATTTCAGACAAAACATGGATTTATAAGGGAAGCAAAAAGCATAACAACCTATGCCACACTGGCGACAATTATTTTTCAGACAAACCAGAATGAACAGCATGGCGGACAATCAATTCCGGCATTTGATTTTTATATGGCAAAGGGAGTGCTGAAATCATTCCGTAGACATTTCAGATACAGAATATTGAGCTTCCTGTCATTGGACTATGTTGATGAAACAAATAAGGAAGTAAAATCTTTTATAAATGAAAATATACATACAATATTACCTGATGATGCAACAATTACAGAAACGGCAGAACATTTTAAAATACCTAGGGATCAGATAAAAAGACTTATGGAAATTGCCTATGATGATACAAGGCTTGAAACATATCAGGCAATGGAAGGGTTCCTGCACAATCTTAACACGATGCATTCACGTGGAGGAAACCAGGTTGTATTTTCTTCAATAAATTATGGGACAGACACTTCTGAAGAAGGAAGAATGGTAATAAGGGAACTTCTGAAGGCTACAGAAGACGGCCTTGGAAAGAGGGAAACACCAATATTTCCTATCCAGATTTTCAAGGTTAAGGAAGGGCTGAACTATACTGAAGAAGATTACGGATATGCAATGGAAAACTTTGAGGAAGTGATGAACCAGGCGGCTGAAGAATTAAACGGGGATATTGAAAATACTGCTGCCCACATGGAAAATAAGAAAAAGTTTAAAGCACCTAATTTTGATTTGCTTCTGCTTGCATGCCATACAACGAGCAGACGTCTTTTTCCAAACTTTGTATTCCTTGATACTGAGTTTAACAGACATGAAAAATGGGATATAAACGATCCTTTAAAATATAAATATGAAGTGGCGACAATGGGATGCAGAACAAGGGTTTTTGAAAACCTGCATGGGGAAAAGACAAGCCTTGGAAGAGGAAACCTTTCTTTTACAAGCATTAATTTCCCAAGAATTGCCATTGAAGTGAGAAAAAAAGTTGAAAAAGAAATAGAGGAAATGAAACAGGCAGGAAAATTTTCAGATGAACAGGAAGAAATAAATAAAAAATGTGAACTTCTTGTAAAGGGATTTCAGGAAAAAGTTAAGGAAATGACATATTTTACTGCGAAACAGCTGCATGAGAGATACAGTTTTCAGAGAACGGCACTGGCAAAGCAGTTTCCTTTCATGAGGGCAAATAATTTATGGAAGGGAATGATTAATGCAAGTCCTAACAGCGAGCTTGGGGATGTACTGCTTTCAGGTACGCTGGGAATAGGATTTGTAGGAGGTTCAAATGCCATGTATGCTCTTTTTGATGCGGATCATGGAAGCAGTGAACTGGCATATAATACTCTTTATGACACTGTAAAAATGATGGATGACATTGCGGCTGAACTGAAAGAAAAATACGGATTGAATTATTCCATACTGGCAACGCCTGCAGAAAGTCTGGCGGGAAGATTTTTAAGAATTGACAGGGAAAAATTTGGGGAAATAACTAACGTTACAGACAGGGACTACTATATAAATTCTTTCCACATTGATGTGAAGGAAAATATAGGAATATTTGAAAAGATAAGAAAAGAAGCGCCTTTCCATAAGCTGACTGCCGGAGGGCACATTACATATGTGGAACTTGACGGGGAAGCAAGAAAGAATGTAAGGGTAATACTGAAAATCGTGAAGGCAATGAAAGATACAGGTATCGGATACGGTTCAATAAATCATCCTATTGACAAATGCAGGGACTGCGGTACAGAAACAATAATCGGAGATGAATGCCCTATATGCGGAAGTCATAATATATCCAAAATAAGAAGAATAACCGGATATCTGACAGGAGATCTGGACAGCTGGAACAGCGCAAAGAAAGCTGAAGAAAAAGACAGAGTGAAACACGGGATGAAGTGATGCCATGGAAACTGAAAAAAAACAGGATGAATTTACGTTAAGGATTCTTGGAATATACAGGGAAACAATAGTAGACGGGGAAGGGCTGAGATATTCCATTTACTTTTCAGGATGTTCACACGCCTGCCCCGGATGTCATAACCGGGAGTCATGGAATCCGTGCAACGGAGAAATTCTGACATATGAAAAGCTTGAGAAAATAGCGGAAGAAATAAATAGTAATGAACTGCTCGACGGAATTACAGTAAGCGGAGGCGATCCCTTATTTAATCCTGTCGAGATGTTTAAAGTGCTAAAATTTTTAAAGGAAAAAACCGGGAAAAACATATGGCTCTATACAGGGTATACAATAGAAGCCATATTGGAAAATAAGGAAAGAAAAGCCTGTCTTAAGTATATAGATGTACTGGTAGACGGCCTTTTTGTTAAGGAGCTTTATTCTCCTCAGCTTAAATTCAGGGGGAGCAGCAATCAGAGAATTATAAAAATGAAAACAGTAAGGGAAAAAATAAATGAAAAAACAGAAGAAAGATAATAAAGAAAGCATTTACAGAATAGATTATGATGAAACTGTAATTTTTAAGGAAAGGGTTACAAGATTTACAGTAAGATTTGAATTTAAAGGAAAAGAAAAAGGCGAAGATTTTGCCCATCTTCATGATACAGGAAGGCTGAAGGAACTCCTTGTTGAAGGGGCGGAGCTGCTTATAAAAAAGGTGGATAAAGAGGAAAGAAAGACAAAATGGGATGTTATCGCAGTAAAAATTAATAATGAAACAGTCCTTATAAATACGGCGTTTCATAGATATATTGCAGAAGCGGTATTTCATAATGAAAAAATTTCGCCATTTGAAAAACCTTCATATATAAAGCCTGAGATGAAGTATAATAACAGCAAGATGGATTTTTACATGGAAACGGAAAAAGACAAGATATATATTGAGACAAAGGGATGTACACTTGTGGAGGATAATACTGCAAAGTTTCCCGGAGCCCCTTCAGTGAGGGCTGTAAAGCATTTACGTGAACTTATGGAACTTAAGGAGGAAGGATTCAGGGCTGCAGTAATAATCCTCATATTCAGGAGGTCGGAAATATTTGCTCCTGAACATAACATAGACAGGGAGTTTTCTGAAACTTTTTATGAAGCAATGGAAAAAGGGGTGGAAATATATCCGATACTTTTAAAATACGAGGATAAAAATATATATTTTGAAAAAAATGTAGGAATTATGGAAAAGTCTGTTCTTTTTTGGGAAAAGAAATAAAAAATTGAAAAAGAACCATGATTATGGTATAATTTTATAGAAAAATAATAAATTACAGATTAAGGAGCGGAACAATGGGAACAGGTCAATGGATACTGATATATGTAGTGTTTATGGTTGTTTTATTTTTACCACAGATACTTGCAGGAAGAAAAAGAAAAAAAGCGCAGGAAACAATGCTGGATAGCTTAAAAATAGGAGATGAAATAGTTACAATTGGTGGAATACATGGAAAAATTGCGGCTGTTTCTGAAACAACTGTAGAAATTACAATTGATAAAAATGTAAAAATGACTATTTCAAAAAGTGCAGTTTCAAGAGTTGCGAAATAATCAGGTTTTATTGTTTTGAATATTCATTAATCGTGTATTTTCAAATAATTTTAAAACCATAATGGAAATCAGGAGGAAAAAATGAAAAAATTATTTGTACTTCTGCTACTTTTAATGAGTACAGTTGTATTTTCAGAAACTTTGGAAAGAATAGATTACGGAAGTGGAGTATTTACAGGAACATTAAAAGAAAATAAGAAGGTTAATATACAGGCTATAAAAGGTAGGACAGAAACAGGATCGGTGCTTATACTGGAATTGCCAAATGTAAGAAAGAATGCCGCAGATCTTAGAATATCAGATGATTCCTATTTAGATTCAGTAACTATGATGGAACAGGAAAATGGAGTAAAAATATACTTCTTCCTGAAGGATGGGACAGACTATACTGTACTGAACTCAAAAAAGGAATTTCAGGTAAAGTTTAACAATCCTAATGCACTTTCTTCAGATAAAGGAAGAGAAAAAACAAATACTAGAGTAGTAGACACTAGAGTAAATGAGCCTTCAAGAACAACTGATCCAACAGAGGGAAGACCATCTTCAAATAGAAAAGGAACATACACAATAGTTGTAGATCCAGGTCATGGAGGACACGATTCAGGTGCTGTAGGAAACGGTTACAGGGAAAAAGACCTTGCACTGCAGGTAGGATTGAAATTAGGAAAAGAACTGGGAAAAGACTATAACGTAATAATGACAAGAACAACAGATATATTTAAGACATTACAGGAAAGACCTGAAATAGGAAATGTAAGATCTGCTGACCTGTTTGTAAGTGTTCACCTGAATTCAGGTGGAAATTCTTCTGCAAGCGGAACTGAAGTATATTATTATGCAAAGAAGGATGCAGATAATTACAGCAGAGATGTGGCAAAGTTCAATAACACGGTAGACAGCGGAGTCGCAATGTCAGATTACGCTTTAAAGGATATTAATTACAGAATGAACCAGACAAGAAGTTCGGCACTGGCACAGGATGTATTAAATGGACTTTTAAGTAACTTTGCAATGAAGGACAGAGGAGTAAAGAGTGCAAACTTTGCAGTACTGAGAGGAAGTAATTCTCCTTCAATACTTATAGAACTTGGATTCATGACTAATTATTCTGATGTATCCCAATTTGTAAATGATTTTGATCAGGAAAGAGCCGCAAAAGCCATAGCTGATGCAATAAGAAGACACTTTATGAAATAGAAGTATTTAAAATAATGAAAGATTGATAGGAGTAAACTATGGAGGGGAATAACAAGGATACAGGTAAAGAAAAGGAAACAGCAGTCAAAAAAAAGAAAAAAAACTTTTTCAAAAGTAATTTCATTGTAATATTGCTTATCCTTCTGTCTGGCGGTGCAATAGCAGTAAATGAATACGATAAGAAAAATAATGAAACAATAAATGTGGTTGTTGATTCAAATTTAACTAAAGCACCTGCAGAAAATCAGCAGTCACTTGAAAAATTATCCATATTTGTTTATAATCCCCAGACAAAACAGGTTGAAGAAAAGGAAGCGGTTATTGAAAAGCAGCAGAACCTTATAGAAGGAGACTACATAAATGAAGTTATAAAAGATTCTCCTTTCCTGACAAAGGATATGAAGTTTCTGAGTGCGTATAATGTAAAGGTTGACGGGAAAAATACAGTTATAATAAAATTAAATGAAGCATTTTCAGGATTGAGAAAAAATAAGGAGATGTTTGACGGGTTCACACAGTCGGTAGCAAGGACGATTTCAAACAATTTTCCTAATATACAGGGAATAAATATACAGATAGATGGAGAGGCAATTATTCAATAATTGCCTGCTTTTCATATAAGGAGGCAGAAATGGACTTAGAAAAAATTAAAGTGAATGTGAGGGGACATCTTGATGAAAAGAGGTATGCGCACGTTGAAAGAGTTGCCGAGTGTGCAAAAAAACTGGCGAAAATTTATGGTGAAAATGAAGAAAATGTGGAAGTATCTGCCTATCTGCATGATATAGCAAAGTTTTTTGAACTTTCACGTATGCTTGATCTGGTAAAGGGGAAATATCCTGAAGTTGAAGATGAAATGTCACATTCAACAGCAGTATTACATGGTTTTGCAGGAGCAGAATTTGTAAAGAACAATTATGATATTTATGGTGTTGATAATGAGGATATACTCGATGGAGTGAGATATCACACCATAGGAAGTAAAAATATGTCTACTTTGTCTAAAATAGTGTATCTTGCAGATGCGATAGAGGACGGAAGGACTTGGGAAGGTGTAGAAAAGGCAAGGGAACTTGCCAAAGAAAATCTGGATGAAGCAGTAAAATATGAAATAGATACAAAACTTGAATATCTGCTTTCAAAAAATAATATAATTCATCCGAACATCATTCTGTTCAGAAATTCTCTAATATATAAAAAATAAAAATAAATAAGGTGAGAAATGAAAAATTTGGAAAAAGAACTGAAATACCTGAGACAGGTACTTGAAGAATATGAGTTTACCTTTCAGGAAATTTTACAGCTCCTTGATTGGAGCCAGAAAAAAAGAAAGCTGTATAAACAGATTATAAACAGCTGGGAGGAAGATGGGGAAATTTATCTGAAAAGAAATGGGAAATATACACTGCCTGAAAAGGAAGGATTTCTTAGAGGAGAAATTTCAATTGGTAACGGAAATTTTGGATTTCTTGATATTCCTGGAGAAAAAAGTGTCTTTATACCTGGAAATTATTTAAATACTGCAATGAACGGAGACACAGTTCTTATAAGAATACTCAAGGACAGTAAATCTCCTGATAAGAGCAGAGAAGGTGAAGTCTATAAGATTGTAAAAAGGGACAGGGACATTGTTGTAGGAATATTTGAAAAGAGTATGAATTTCGGATTTGTAAGGCCTAAAAATGCTCCAAGGGATATATATATTTCAAAGAAAAAGACAAAAGGTGCGCAAACAGGGGATCTGGTTGCAGTAAAGATATATTTCTGGGGAGACAGTGAGAAAAAGCCTGAAGGTGAAGTGATAAGCATAATTGGAAATCCTCAGGATACAGAAACTTTGATTTCGGCTCTTCTGATAGATAACGGAATACAGGAAAAATTTTCCAGTGAAGTAATAAAGGAAGTCGACAGGATAGAAGAGGATTTCTCTGAAGAACTTGAAAATAGGAAAGACTTGAGACATCTTGACATTGTCACTATTGACGGGGCAGATGCAAAGGATCTAGATGATGCTGTATATGTTGAGAAAACAGATCTTGGATACAAGCTGTATGTAAGTATTGCAGATGTTTCCTATTACGTAAAAGAAGGAACGGAACTTGATACGGAAGCCTTAAAAAGAGGGAACTCTATTTACCTTGTTGATAGGGTAATACCTATGCTTCCAAGAAAACTTTCAAATAATCTGTGTTCATTGAATCCACATGAAGACAAGCTGACATTTACTGTGGAAATAGATTTTGATGACAGAGGAAAAGTAATAGGAAATGATTTCTATAAATCTGTTATAAAATCTAAATACAGAATGACCTATACAGATGTAAATAAAATATTTGAAGGTGATGAAGAACTCATTGAAAAATACAGTGCCGTTCATAAAATGTTTACTGAAATGCTTGAGCTTTCACACATAATAAGGAACACTAAGAAACGTAGAGGAAGCATAGATTTTGAACTGCCTGAAATCAAGGTTGTACTCGATGAAAATAAACTTGTCAAGAAGATAGAAGTAAGGGAAAGAGGGGAAGCTGAAAAGCTGATAGAGGACTTTATGGTTGCGGCAAATGAAGTTGTGGCTGAAAAGCTTTTCTGGGAAGAAATACCTGCCATATACAGGGTGCATGAGGATCCTGATAAGGCAAAAATAGCTGTCCTGAATGAATCGCTGGCAAAATTTGGGTATTATATAAAAAATCTGGAAGATCTTCATCCTGGAAAATTTCAGACAATCATTGAGAAAACAACAGGACTTCCGGAAGGATATCTTATACATAAGCTTATTTTAAGGGCAATGCAGAGGGCAAGATATGCAAATAAAAATCTGGGTCACTTTGGACTGGCTTCAAAATATTATCTGCATTTTACTTCGCCTATTAGAAGATATTCGGATCTTGTAGTCCATAGAATGCTGGGAAGATCAATAGAAAGATTTATGAAGGAAAAGGAAAAGGCTAAGTATATGTCCAGCTTTGAAGTGATTTCAACGGCTATTTCCAGAACAGAGAGAATAGCCGACAAGCTTGAGGAAGACAGTGTGAAAATAAAGCTTATTGAATATATGCAGGATAAGATTGGAAAAACTTATATTGCAAGGCTTAGCGGAATGAACAGAAACAAGATATTTATGGAACTTGAAAACCATATAGAAGTTGTTTATAATGTAAATACTGTAAGGGACAGTTTTGTCTATGATGAAGAAAACTATAAAATTACTGACAGGAAAAACAATATCTCATACACAATGGGAGACACCCTGAAGGTAATAGTTACAGGAGCTTCATATGATAGAATGGAAATAGAGGTTGTACCTTTCAGTGAAGAAATAATAGATTTGGAAAATATTGAAGCAGAAGATGAGGGGAATTAGAAATGGTACTGGCTAGAAATAAAAAAGCATTTCATGATTATTTCATTGAGGATAAGCTGGAAGCTGGAATGGAACTTGTAGGAACAGAAGTTAAATCTGTGAAGGCAGGAAAAGTAAGTATAAAGGAAAGCTTCATAAGAATTATAAAAAATGAGATTTTCATAATGAATATGCATATAACACCGTATGAATTTGGAAATATAAACAATCTTCCCGAATCGAGGGTAAGAAAACTTCTCCTTAACAGGAAGGAAATAGAAAAATGGGCAGCTAAGATAAAGGAGCAGGGATATACGATAATTCCTTTGTCTGTCTACACGAAACAGAGACTTGTAAAAATGGAGATAGGGCTTGCAAAAGGGAAAAAATTGCATGATAAGAGGGAAGCCCTTAAAAGAAAAGACCAGGAAAGGGATATGAAAAAGGTACAGAAGGATTTTAGAAAATAAATCCAGGCTTTCCGGTAATTAATATACAATAAAATAGACTTATAAGGAAGGGATTGTCATTGAAAAAGATTGGGCTCAAATTTGAAAAGAACGCAGTCGCACAGATACTGGCTTTTGTAACAGTGTTTTTCTGGTCAGTGTCAATAGTGTTTACAAAAATTGGTACAAAATATTACGATTCAACAACTTTAGCAGTTTTAAGATACGTATTTACTTTTTTTATGTTAATTGTTGTCATAATTATAAAGAAAATAAAACTTCCTGATAAAAAAGATATTCCGATGTTTTTTCTTACAGGACTTATGGGGTTTGCCCTTCATATGATAACCTTTAATAAGGGGGTAAGCACATTGAGTTCAGCAACATCGAGTATTCTGCTGGCATGTGCACCTATATTTACTTCAATCCTGTCGGTAGCTTTCCTTAAGGAAAGAATAAATATTTACTGCTGGATTTCGATTTTTATTTCTTTTTCAGGAATACTGATTTTGACATTATGGGAAGGGGTATTTTCCTTTAATGAAGGAATTTTCTGGATGCTTCTGTCGGCATTTCTGCTGGCAATATACAATATAATGCAGAGAAAATTTTCAGGAAAGTATTCAGGAACTGAATCTTCCATATACTGCATGATGACGGGAGCGATTTTACTTGCTATCTATTCGCCAAAGTCTTTACTGAAAATACCTGAAATGAATTTAGGCCAGTTTACAGTAATATTCTGCCTGTCATTTTTTACTAGTGTGGTTGCCTATATTTTATGGGGAAAGGCACTTGCAATGGCGGACAGTGCCGGAGAAATAGCTAATTTCATGTTTTTAGGACCATTTATATCAACTTTGGCGGGAGTACTATTTTTACATGAGGGACTTTCCTTATCTACAATTATTGGAGGAGCAGTGATCCTGGTGGGAATAATAGGATTCAATAAATTTAAGAATATGAAGGAAAATAAATATATAAGAATAAAATAAATATAATTGAAACAAGAGGTGGAAATAATGATTCTAGACATTGTAAAGGTAGTTTTACTGAGCCTTGTGGAAGGGCTGACAGAGTTCATTCCTGTAAGCAGTACGGGACATATGATAATAGTGGAACAGTTTTTAAGGCTGTCGGAAAATAAGCAGTTTGTAAATGCCTTTGAAATAATAATACAGCTGGGGGCAATTCTTTCGGTAGTTGTGTATTACTGGCATAAAATATGGCCTTTTTCGCCAAAACTGTCACCGCGGAAGAGAAAAGAAATAATAATCATGTGGATAAAAATTATAGTGGCAGTACTGCCTGCAGTAGTTTTAGGACTGCTTTTTGATGATGTCATAGACGAACATCTGTTTAATCCAATGACAGTTTCGGTAATGCTTGTAGTATACGGAATTTTACTTATATGGCTGGAATCAGGGAAAAAAAGGAAGGAAAAGTATAAAACAATATCTGAACTTCCAATTTTAACAGCTGTAGAAATAGGAATTTTCCAATGCCTGGCAATGGTGCCCGGTACTTCAAGATCGGCAGCAACTATTATTGGTGGAGTCCTTCTTGGACTTAACAGGGTTCTTGCAACTGAATTTTCTTTCTTCCTGGCGATTCCTACAATGCTGGGGGCAACCCTTTTAAAAGTAGTTAAAATGGGATCGGGTCTAAGTGGCTACGAATGGTTCCTTATAGCTTTGGGATTTGTTTTATCTTTCATATTTGCTTATGGAGTAATAAAAGTATTTATGAATTATATTAAAAAACATGATTTCAAAATATTCGGATATTACCGTATCATAGTAGGGATACTTATTCTGATTTTATTCCTTACAGGAGTTGTAAAGTAAAAGATGATAACTGCAAATATAGACATAAATAAGAATAAACTGGAAGAATTTGTGAGGGTTCTTCTTCCTGAATACTATGAAATTTTATCTGAAAATACAGATAAAGACATATGTATAGATGTAAATGAAACTTTACAGTTAATAACAGTGAAAACCTCTGTTATTATTGGAGGTAAAACTGTAAAGGAAACAGAACTTTCTTATGAAAAAATAGGATATGACTATTTTGATCAGGCGGAAGTTATGGCAAAAACCTCCCTTCTGAAGCTTTCTGGAAAAGAGAAGGAATATAAATGGGGAGGACTTATCGGGGTAAGGCCTACAAAGATTGCCGGAAGATTTTTAAATATGGGACTTTCCTATGAAAAAATTGAAGAAATACTTAAAAATATATACTTTGTAAGTAACGAAAAGATAAAGCTGCTTCTCGGTATAGTGAAAAGACAGGAAAAATACCTCGACAGGGAAACAATAGGAGTTTACATTGGTGTAGCATTCTGTCCAACAAAATGTACCTACTGTTCATTTCCTGCGTATCTTCTGAAGGGAAAGTATGCAGAAAGATATGATGAATATATTGAGTCGCTTTACAATGAAACGGCTGAAATAGGGAAATTTTCAAAGGAAGAGAAATTAAAAATAAATACGATATACATTGGCGGGGGAACCCCGTCAATACTTTCTGCTGAAGAAATTGAAAAACTGCTTCTGACTGTAAAGGAAAATTATGATTTACAAAGTCTTAGAGAATTTACCTTTGAAGCAGGGAGAATTGACACTTTAGACAGGAAAAAACTTGAAATACTGAAAAAACATGGTGTGGATAAAATAAGTATAAATCCACAGAGTTTCAATGAAAAAACATTAAAGCTTGTAAACAGGTATCACAACAGGGAAGAATTTGACAATGTTTACAGTATAGCCAAGGAAATAGGACTTAAAATCAATATGGATTTAATTCTGGGCCTTCCAGGAGAAACTACTGAAGATATTTTACATACACTGGAGGAAGTGGAAAAATACAATCCTGAAAACCTTACAATTCATAATCTTGCCATAAAAAATGCAAGCAAACTGAATAAGGAAAATTACAGGCACTATATTGAACTTGATTATGAAAAAATTTTTAATAAGATAAGTGAAGTAACAGGAAGTAAGAAACTGAAACCTTACTATATGTATAGACAGAAAAACAGCTTTCAGTGGGGAGAAAACCTGGGATACTCACTGGAAGGAGAAGAATCTATCTATAATATTGAAATGATAGAGGAAAACAAGACTGTTATTGGAATAGGAGCAGGCGCAATAACAAAACTTATACATTATAATGAAACAGAAAAGAGAAACAGTATAAAAAGGCTTGTAAATCCCAAAGATCCGCTGGTATGGATAAATGAACTGCCTGTAAGGCTGGAGGAGAAAAAGCAGGCGTTAAGGAAATTGTTTGAAAAAATAGATGAAAAATAAAAGGGTTGGTAAAAAATTAAAATAAAAGGCAAATTAATTGAGGGGGTTGAAAACATGAAATTAAAACATGTTGTTATTTTTGTAATACTTTTAACTGCTGGAAACTTTTTAAGGCTCTATATTGAGGATAAAAACATTCCTGATATAGAAATTAGCGAAGAAGCTTCCTATAAGAAGGATAAGGCTAAAAAGGAAAATGATCTGTCAAAGACAGATAAAAAGTTTGATGTGAACAGCGTCACCTATGATGAACTGCTGAAACTGGGATTTCAAAAGTCAAAGGCTGAAAAGATAATTGAATTCCGGGATGAAATGGGAATTATTTCAGATATAAAGGAAATGAAATATATTCCACGTTTTGGTGATGCAGGAGTAAAACAGGCAAAAAAGTATCTTTATGTTGATACGGAAAAAATAAAAAATCCTTCTGAAAACTACAATGGAAAGAATCTCAGAAAGTACAATATTAATAGCATTGATGAGGATACATTGAAAATGCTGGGATTTACAAAAAAGGAAATAACAAAACTCATGCCGGAAATAAAAAATGGAAATGTCCGTTCCAATATTGACCTTGAAAAGATTATTGGAAGTGAAAGGTATGAGGAAGTTGAGAAGAGAATAAAATATAGTGAGTAGGGATATTGACTTTTCCATTTTAGAATGTTATTATATTTTTATGTACAAATATCGATATATAATATATGAAATAAAAATATTATTTTAAAAATGGGAAGTGAATGCTATGAGTAATAAAAAAAGATACGGATTAAATTTTGATTTTATAATCTTAAGAGTAAAAAATATTGAAAAAATGAAGGATTTCTATGTTAAGTTATTAAAAATGAAAATTCTGAAGGATGAGAAAAATACTGATAAAAGGGAAATTTCGCTAGGAACTGAAACAAAAGAAATAATAAGACTTATTTCCTATGGGAATGAAGAAATAAAAGGATATGATGAGACAAATGTGTATCATATTGCATATTTATTACCTGAAAGGGAAGATTTAGGAAACTTTTTGAGAAACTGTGTGAAGGAGCAGATAAAACTTGACGGAGTAGGGGATCATGATGTAAGTGAAGCGATTTATCTGACAGATCCTGAAGGAAATGGGATTGAAGTTTATGCTGACAGGGATTATCATAACTGGAAATGGGAAAATGGCCATGTCGTTATGGGGACAGAACAGGTGGATGTTGAAGACCTGCTTAGAATTTCTGACAATATGCCGGAATTTTCAATTCCTGAGGGAACAAAAATAGGTCATATCCACATGGAATCTTCAGATATTGAAAATGATAAAAATTTTTATGTTGAAAAATTAGGTCTTAATATAGTTTCAGAAATGCCAAAGGCTTATTTCCTTTCGGTAGATGGATAT
Organism: Leptotrichia sp. oral taxon 215 str. W9775; assembly: GCF_000469505.1. Taxonomy (NCBI): domain Bacteria; kingdom Fusobacteriati; phylum Fusobacteriota; class Fusobacteriia; order Fusobacteriales; family Leptotrichiaceae; genus Leptotrichia; species Leptotrichia sp. oral taxon 215. The sequence goes on from NZ_KI272874.1 coordinate 122,405, forward strand.
CATCATCATTTTGGAATGAATCAGTGGAATGGTATGAGAAAAATCCCTAAAAAAACAAATTCTACTGGAGTTGAAGAAATTTATGCAACAATGGATAAAGAAAAATTTAAAAATATTTTTTCAGAAAAAAATGGAAATAAAGCAGTTATTGAGCTTCCAAATGGAATAAAACTGGCTGTAATCGCTGAATAGAATAAAAAACATATAAAATTAAAGATTTTGGGAGATATGAAAAGAAGGAGATAAATTTTAGAAGTGACATTTACTATTGCAATTTACCTTCTTACTGAAATTAGAAAAAAATAGTTGACATATCTCTCAAAATTTATTAGAATATATAAGTATTAAAAATATTAATAATGGTGTTATGCCCGAGTGGTGAAATTGGTAGACGCAACGGACTCAAAATCCGTCGATAGTGATATCGTGCCGGTTCGACTCCGGCCTCGGGCACCACTGAATTAGTAAAATGTTGTATATATAGTGCAAAACAGTATTTATGCTGAATTGCACTTTTTCTTTTTATTTATACTATTTCAGAGGTAACTATAATTAAATAAAATTCAAATAAATTTCTTGTTGTTTAAATTTATTTGGGCTCTATAATATATATGGGGGTGGAAAAAGAAAAAATAGGAAAATGCCCCATATGTGGCAATTTTATATATGAAAATCAGAAAAGCTATTACTGCAGCAATTACAAAGAAGGCTGTAAATTTAATCTGTGGAAAGATACAAAATATTTTGATCAAGTCTTAAAAATAACAAAAGAAAAAGCAAAAAAATTACTGAAAGGGGAAAAAGCAAAATTTAAACTGAAAAGTAAAACAGAAAATGATTATGAAGCATATTTTACTATTGAAATGAAAAGAAAATATGTGAATTAAAAAAAAGGAGATTTTGTTGGGAGTAAGAAGAAAAAAAATAGAAATACTATTGATAGAAAAAGACGATGTTAAGACTGGAAAATTTTGAAAAATAATATGAAAAATTTTATGTTTTTTGCTTTTAATAAAGGAAGTGAGGAGATAGAAAAATCCTTATTGATTTTTTTAAAAAAATTGAGGTATAATATGAACATAAATTATATTATTTTTTGGGAGGAAAAATGGAAATATTAAAACTTTTATCTCATAATATTCTTATTGAAGAAGAAAAAATAGTAGAAAATAAAATTACAAATGAAGAAGCTAAAGACTTTTTTAATAGTATAATTGATGAGGTTCTTGAAAAAGAAACAAAAAAATCTTATAAACCGAGGACATCAACAACAGAAGTTATATCAATTATTACAAAAGTATTAGAAGATATGGATTCAAATGAAGAGTTACTTGTAAATATTTCGAAAAGACTTTTAAAATATGAGATAAGTACCCAAAAAGATATAGATAAATTAGGAACTAAGATAAAAAAGGGGTGTTTGCTTCAAGCATATATAAAAAAAGATGAAAAAAAATATTTTATAATAACTAAAATAGAAGCAACAGATGGTTTAGATATGACTGAATTAAGAATGAGAGCTATTTTACCTTCTTCAAAAAAAATAATAAAAAATGCCCTATTTGAAATAAATGAAGATGAAGAATTTGGAGATATATTTTTATCAGATACTAATGCTAATATTTCGAAGTACTGGTATGATGATTTCTTAGAACTTGAAGAAATGACAACTGATGAAATGAATACTCAAAAAACATATGGAATTATTATGAAAGAAATAAAAAATAAATTAGAAAAAACTTTTCCATCAGACTATACATTTTGTAGAAATGCTTGTATAACTTTTTTTAAAACAAAAGAAACTTTTGATTTAAATGATGCCGTAAATGATATTTTTTTATCATATAATTTTGAAAATAATGAAATAAAAAAAGAAGATATAATAGAAAAAATAAAAAGCAAAATTAAGAAAGAAAATTTAGATACTCAATTTACTCTGAAAAAAGATGTTATAAAAAATAGGTTGACGAAAATGAGAAAACGTGTAAATAAGGAAATTTCAATTGAAATAGACGGATATGTTGAAAATATAAAAGATAATATATATTCTACTGAGCAAAATGGAGAAAAATATATTATAATAAAATTGACAGAAGAAGAAACATACAAATTCTTTAATTGGTCAGATAATGAATAATGAGCAAAATATGGCAGAGGGAGGTGAATAAATGGATAGAACAATAATATTAGAAGATTTTGATAGATGTGTATTAAAAATACCGTTATCCTTTAAGATTGATGAAATTTTAAAAATACTACATGAATTAAAAGAAATTTTTCCTGATAGAGATGGCGTTGAAATAGAAATTTATCACGAATATGAAAATATTGATGAAGTTACAAAAGAAGTTATTGAAAAAGCTATTGAATTGTTAGAGGAAGAAGATGAAAGTGAAAAAAATATAGAAATAGAAATTTCCAAAGAAATTAAAGATTCAACTTTATCCATTTATTCATTAGAAAAATTTACTGATACTTTAAAATCACGAAAAATGGAAGATTTGCTGTTTAATTTTTCAAGTAGATCTAAAGAAAAAGGTCTCATTTTCCATTTGTTAAGGAATAATTATAAATTTGGAAGTAATAAATATATATTTATTAACGATAGAGAAACTGGACTGTCTTTATTAAAAAATGAAATAAATGATTACATAATTCCAGAAAGAGATGAATTGTGTAATATAAATTCAAAAGAAAAAATAGATTTCTTACCCAACGAATTCCATTTAAATTATAGAACAGAAGAGTACTTAGAAATTGAAAAAATATTTGATAGTTTAACATTTGCTCTTTCAATGATCGCTATATCTAATTATTCTCGTTTTTCAGGAAATGATTTAGAATATTCGATTATAGGATATAAAAACATGAGAGGTAAGATAGAATTAACAAATTGTTTTTCTGATTTTTCAGAAATAAATAAGATATATGATATATTTACATGGATTTATAAAGAAAAAGATAATATTTTAGAAAGAATGGAAATTTCGAGAAATACAATTACACTATATTCTTTAGATGATAATATTTTGAAAGTAAAAGATAATATTCTAAGTTCTATTAAATCAAGTTATGGTCTTTACTTAAAGAAAAATGTTGATAGTTATATAAAAACTCTTAAAGAGCTACAAGAGTTACTAAAATATTTAGAAGATAATTTTTTAGATATACAGGAAAAATTCAGTAGTAAATTTAAAGTTAATATTGGTGCTATTTTTACATTTTTTATGACGACTGTTTTATTTAATACCTTATCAACTGGAAAAATTGAAAATATTTTTACAAAAGATATTTCAGTTTTAACTATTTCTTTACTTCTTGTATCAGCTGTTGTTTTTACTTATGAAATTATAGAATTGAATAGAAGTAAGAATAGATTAGAAAAGAGTTATAAAGAAAAGAAAAACTATTTTTCTTTTCTTTTAGATGAAAATGAAATAAAATCATTTTTTGATGATGAAAAATTTTTGGAAGAAAATAAGAAACAACTTCAGAAAATGCGAAGAGAACATATTATTTTGTTTATATTTACTTATATAGTTGTTTTAATAGTTTTATTTATTTTGAGTTCATGGCTTCAAAAAATTTTGTTTATAAAGTTTTAAATCGTCTTGAATAGATTACTCAAATTTTAAAATTAAAAATAAAAATACGAAATAATTAAAATTAAGAAATGAGGATATGGATAATGTTAAGAGATAAATTAGATGAGAAAGAAGAAGAGATACATAATTATCTTAAAAAAAATGAAGAAATATTAAAGAAAGGATTTGGAAAATGGACACACAATAAAGTAATTTCTAAATTAACTTTAGGTTCTGACTACGAAGTCGATTTTATTGTAATAAGTTATCAATCAGCTACTTTAGAGATAAGTTTAATTGAACTAAAGCGAGCAAATGTTAAAATATTTAATAAGGATAAGACATATTCTAAAGATTTGAATAAAGCAATTAATCAAATAACAGCTTATGAAGAATGGATTATAAAAAATGAAAAAAAATTCAAAGAAGAATTAACTAAAAGAATAAATTCGGATTCTGAAAATTTATTTGATCAATTTGAAATCTATATTTCTAAATATATTGTAATAGGAAGAAAAGAAGAAGGTAAAGAAAAAGAAAATAAAAAAAGGGCTTATATTCATAAAATGCAGAATATTGATATTTTGACATATGACCGATTAATTAAAATAGAAGAAGAAAAACATAGCACTCGGATAGGTGAAAAATTAATTGAAGAGGGGCTGTCTCAAAATGGTTAAAATTTTGAGTTCAGCTTCTATTTTTTTGTCCAAATTAAAAGCTCTCTAAATTTTTTACAGTTATCTGATTAGAATTTTTTCTAATCAAAGAAAAATTGCACTAAAAAATTAGAGAA
>NZ_KI272875.1:0-8859 GCF_000469505.1 Leptotrichia sp. oral taxon 215 str. W9775
ATGGAAGCAAGAGTACATTCCAGGCGTATGTAACACACCAGAGAGCATTTAAGGAACAGGATTTAAGCTTTGAAGCGGCATATACAGGACTGTCAAATGCCAAGTTCACAGTAAAAGGAATAGGACTGTCGAAGAATCAGACATGGGTAGGAGCAGGAGTTCTTACGGAAGTAAATCCAGGTTTTGCATGGTATGTAAACTACGATGGAAAGATAGAGAAAAAAGGAAGAAATAACGTATTTACAACTGGTCTGAGATTTAGTTTCTAGTTACTTGAAAATAAAAGTTAATAAAAAATATTATTTGAAATAGAAAAAAGGAAAGTTAGTGTATAAATTTATATTAGCTTTCTTTTTTTGTTTATGATTCTGTTATTAAATAAAGTAAAAAAAATGAAAAAAAAGAGTATTAAATTGTATACAAATTTATAAAAATATGTTATTATAGCTATGTATCAAATGAAATTCAAATGAAAAATAAACAAAATGATAAATATGTTTATTTTGATAAAAAAATATATCAGATGATAACTATTTAAATAAACAACAAAAATATCAGAACAGGAGAAAAGAAAATATGAGACAGGCAATAGTGGCAATAATAATGGGAATAGTTTTATTATCTTGTACAAATGCAAGAGTTATACAGTATAACACAGAAAGATTGGATAATATTGAAGAATATTTAAGGGAAAATAAGTTTATAAAACCATCAGAAAATGTTGAAAAATTAAAGGAAGAAGGTAAAATAGACTTTTCAAGAGAATACAGATCTCTTGAAAAAGAAGCTGAAGCATGGATGGAAGGTGTAAAGTAGGATTTACACTGAATGCAGGATATGACACAAAAGGTCAGAACATAAGAGGTGGAATAGGAATTAGAGTAATTTACTAAAATAATATGTTGACATACAAATAAAAAGAATATATAATTAGTAGAGTAATTATAAAATTATAAAAAGATAAAAATTTTAGGAGGAAAAAATATGGCTAAATTGAATATAATTTATTTTAGTGGTACAGGAAATACTGAACAAATAGCATCATTCATAGAAGAAGGAGCAAAAGCTGCAGGAGCAGAAGTAGAAGTAATCTCAGTAGATTCAGCTGACGAAAGTTCAGTAGATGCTGATTTCGTTGCATTTGGATCACCTGCAACAGGATCAGAAGAAGTTGCACCTGAAATGGTTGACTATATTGAAGGAGTAAAAGAAAAATTAGCTGGAAAAAGAGTAGGACTTTTCGGGTCAAATGACTGGGGAGAAGGAGATTTCATGAGTATGTGGATACAGGAATTAGACAACGCAGATGTATCTGTTGTTGGAGAAGGATGTATCATAAATCTTGCTCCAGATGATGATGAAAAAATCGAAAAATGTAAAGAATATGGAAAAGCAATAGTTAGCTAATAGCCGTATATAAAAAAAGTTTCATTTCTAATGTTCATAGCATTTAGAGATGAAACTTTTTTCTTATTTATATTATTTCTGTAACAGAGTAATCAGAATATATCAATTCCCCATTATCCAGCTTTTCTTTAAGCTTTATTTTATTTTCGAGAGGAAGATATTCGACATATATGTTTTTCAGTTCCTTTAAATCCTTCTTTTTCAAAGTGTTTAAAAAAGTAATATTTTCAGGTATTGAAATATTATTTTTAATAAATTCTGTCTGCAGATTAAAGGTGTTACTGATTTCAGATTTTTTTTCTTCGTTTTCTATTTTACTGTTTTCAAAAAGATCTGAAATAAATTTTTCTTTTGTTTCAGCATCAGTAAAAAAACAAAATCTTGTACCAATTTCATTGACTGCATTTAAAGATTTTTTTTCTGTTTCTGTAAATTCATTATTATCCTCTTTCACTTCAATATCTTTTATTTTCGTAAGAATAAAATCTTCAGGAGATATTTTTTTCATAGCCTGTTTAAATGCTGTATTATAAAACAGTATAAAAGGATAGTTTTCTTCCTGCTCATTTTCATATTTTACAGCAATATCAAAGTATGTTTTGATAAAAGGAATGTTATATATAGAATTTTTACTGTTTTTTACAATAATAAGGCTCTTTTTCCCTGTCTTTTTCATGAAAAATATTCCCACAGTCAAAAGAAAATTTATCAGATTTTCAGGTTTCATATACTTTTCCGGGTTATTTTTGAAATTTTCTGAAGACTTATTTTCAAATGAAAGTATCAAATCCTTATTCTGTCTGAAAAACAGTGAAAGCAGATTTTTTGTAAAACTGTCATATTCCATATTTCCTATAAGGAAATCCTTTATTCTCTTGAAAATTCCAATATCAGTATAATCATAACATTCAAATGAGAAATCCCTTTTAATCAGTATATCTACAATATTGTGAGTTGAAGATTTTACAATGTTTTCAACTTTGACAGTAAAGTTCCAGTTAAAATATTTTTTTAGCTGAATAAGTAAATTGGAAATATTGTAATCCAATCTTCCTACAAATTTTCTCCCCTGAAAAAGGGAAATTTGGTCAAATTCATTTTTCAGGCTGAGGGGAGTTTCCACATCAAGGTCAAGATGCGTGTAAAATATTGATTTAATAGGGAAGGAAGTATTGTAAAGGGAATGATAGTATAAAAGAGTGTCATCCTTCAGTTCAGAAGCCTTCATATCTTCTATATATGCTTTTGTATAGTATCTGTCCTGAAATTCCTCTATTTTCAGTTTATATACAATGTCATAAAACAGATTTTCATTAAGCTCCTTAAAATATTCCCCTGATCCGAACCATACAGCATTTTTAATTACAAATCCCTTCTGTTTCAGGTCGAACATTATATGATTCTTATTTTCCCCTATAAACTTTATATTTTCCAGAAGCACATTCTTAGTCTGAAAAGTAGGCATCGGATTTCCAAAACCAAACGGTTTCAGCAGTTCTATTGTCTTGAAAAATTCGTAGGACATTTTTTGCATTGGAATCTGCTTATCAATATTTATAATTTTAACAAAATCATCATCTTTTAGGATCTTTTTTGCATATTCATTAATTTTTCTTTTAAACAGTTCAATATTTTTAATTGGAATTGTAAATCCGGCCGCTCCTGAATGGCCACCGAACTTAACAAATAATTCAGGCATACTCTGCAGAGCATTTAGAATATTGAAACCTTCAATACTTCTGCATGATCCGACTGCAATTCCTTCGTCTTTCTTGACTTCCATAATAATGACAGGCTTATAGTATATATCTACTATTTTAGAAGCTGCAATTCCTATAATTCCATGATGATATTCAGGCGAATAGTCAATGATTACAAAGTCTTCATTGATTTTATTTTTCTCAATATTTTTTTCAATCATTTCCACAATTCTATTCTGAAGTTCTTTTCGCTCAAAATTTTTATTAATCAGTTCCTTTACTATAATTTCTATTTCCCGGTTATTGTCAGAAGTCAGCAGTTTTACTACCATTTTTGCATCCTTAAGCCTTCCGGCGGCATTAAATACAGGTGCAATTATAAAACCTACATCATAGGTTGAATATTCTGACTTTGGATTATTTCCTTTATTTTCACCGCTATTGAATAGTTTATAAAGCAAAAAGGCAAGCCCTCTGTTTTTAGTAAAGGGAAGTTTTTCAAGTCCAAATCTTGTAAGAATACGGTTTTCTGACAGAAGTGGAACGATGTCGGCGATAGTTCCTATGGATACAAGATCCAGATATTCAAAGGCTTCCTCTTTTTTACCGTAGCTTTCAAAAAGTGACAGGACAAGCATAAATACAGTTCCTACACCTGCAAGGGATTCAAATGTATATTCATTTTCAATCCTTTTAGGATTAATGACTGCCAGTGCTTCAGGAACTTTTTTTCCTTGAAGATTATGGTGGTCTGTTATTATAACTGGAAGATTTATGGAATTTGCAAATTTTATTTCTTCAAAAGCAGTAATTCCACAATCTACAGTAATGACAAGTTCTCCACCTGAATCCTTGATTTTTTTCAGTGCATCATTATTCAGTCCGTACCCTTCGTCCCTAATAGGTATGTAGTAGCTGACATTTTCTGCTCCCAGTTCCTTTAGTGTCAGATACAAAACGGCAGTTGAAGTGATTCCGTCAACATCGTAGTCGCCATATATCCATATATTTTTATTTTTCCGGATAGCTTCTCTTATAATTTTAACAGATTTTTCCACATCATAGAGTTTATTAGGATTTTGAAGATTTTCCAGCTTAGGATTTAAGAAATCCCTTATTTCTCCAGGAGATTTTATTCCTCTGGAAAACAGTATTTTCAATATATCTTTATCAACAGGAATATTATTTATTTTTATATCTTTATCTTTTGGAATATTTTTTATATTCCATTTTGTATTTCGCATATTAACTCCTAGATTTTAAAATATTATTTCATATTTATTTTAACATATTATTAATATAAAAGAAATAGGTAAAGTCAAAAAAAATCTTTTTTAATATTAAAAAAACAAGGAATAATCAAATTTATTAAAAAATAAATTTTTAATAAAGTCTTGTTAAAAATATAAAAATATAATATAATAAATAAATAATAAATTAAAATTTATTAAAAAATATAGGGGGTTAATTGGGTGGAAAAAATTAAAAAGGTGAAGGGATTTACACTTATTGAGGTTTTAGTTTATATGTCAGTCGCAGCAATTTTATTTACAATTGTTTCTATAAGCGTGCAAAATCAGAAAATGAAACAGAACTTTGCAGTGGAAAAAAGAAATATAAGCATGTTCATAAGAAAAATTCAGCAGCATGCACAGCAGAACAGGAAGGAATATATACTGGATTTCCAGATATCTAAAAATACTGCATTTTTTATGGAAGAAACAGCCGGGAAAAAGGATATAATTGATAAAATGGCTATTTCAGGGGAAATTTCATATATGACAAATAATACTGATAAGAATGCTGATTTTGCGAGAAGGACAACAGATGAAGGTAATTTTGAAAGGGGATTTTCTGTTTACCTTTTAAATAAAAAGGGAGATAGGATTTATTACCGTATATCAACAAATACAATAAATGCCGCAAAATATCCCATAATAAGCATTTACAGGGCAAAAAAACCTATAAATGTAAAGGATGATTATACAAAATCACATTTATGGGAGGAAGAACTGTAAATGAAAAAGAATTCTGGAACAATGAGTATTTTCCTGTCAGATAAAACTGCAATAAGCAATATTTTTAAAACATCTGCAATAATAGCGGCAGGCATAGTTTTCTTTATATTTTACATTAACTTTGTAACTTATAAGGGAGAACTTTCAGGAGAACAGGTTCTTCATGTGAAAATGGATGGAAAGACAGGCTCTGTGCTCAAGGTAAATAACAAATACCTGAAACAGCAGGCTTCCATAAAAAATAGTAAAAACTTTGATTATGGATTTTACCTTATAAAATATAAAATAAGGAAAGTTACTGAAAAAAATGGTTCCCTCACAATTGAAGGGAAAATAGTGGGGTATAAGGGTTCAAAACTCAATGGAATGAGGAAATACATTTTAAATATATTTGATGAACTTTTTATTACAGAGGACAATCTGTATGCTTTTTCACGTGCGGCAATTTTGGGAGAAAAGTCTGAAGTGGGAAAGGATATGAAGGACAGGTTTAAATATACAGGGCTTGCACATCTTATTGTTATTTCAGGCTCACATATTGGCCTTGTAATAATGGGAATTGTGAAAATACTCGACACGTTGAATATTAAATATAGAATAAAGTATATAGCCGCCCTTGTGGCACTTTCTCTTTACTGTACACTTGTAGGAATGTCGCCTGGAATACTTAGGGCGTATATAATGGGAGCAATGATGATATGTGCAAGAATTTTTTTTGAGCAGGAAGACAGTAAAAAGTCACTGTTTGTTTCACTAGTTGTCATACTTGTGCTAAATCCATATGCAATATTTGATATATCTATGCAGCTGTCCTATATGGCAGTAATTGCGATAATATTTGTTTATCCGCCAGTAGAAAAACTGTGCGAAATAAAGTTTTTAGGAAAAATGAAGGTAGGAATTTCCAAAGATACTGTAAAACTTCTGCTGCTGAGCTTAGCCATACAGGTTACAAGTATCCCTCTTTTCCTCTATTATTTTGATAAACTTCCGTTATTTTCCTTTTTACTTAACATAGTAGGAGTACCTCTTGGAACTATTCTGATAGAAGTATTATTTTTTATTACGTTATGTAATATTCTCTATTTAAAGGTGCTGAATATTTTATTCGTTCCATTGGCACAGATTCTTTATAACGGTTTTGAAGGATTTATTTTACTTGGAAACAAGATTCCACTTTTACAGGTTGACATAAAAGGAAAGGTGGATATATGGTCTGTTGTGGTTTATTATATTATTCTAGTTATAATTATTCTGTATATGAATAAAAGTTATGCTGTAATGGATAAGCAGAAGAAAATACAGGAAAAACATAGGGCTAAGCTTAAAAAGGAAATAATGTAAATGTTTGATATGGATTTCACATGAAAATAAAATGAAATTAAAAATAAAAAAAGCTACACTATACTGTTAAATTATATGAGAGGTGATGAGAATGCCAGTTAATTTTGAAAAAATGTCAGAAAAAACAAGAAAAAATAGTGTAGGAAATTTCTGGAAATGTAAAAGAAATTTTATACTTGTCATGTTGGGAATTATGTCGTTAGCAAATATTTCAATGTCTGAAAGTATTCAAAAGTCTAAAGAAAATTCTAAAAATATTGAAGCACAGTCAAAAAATATTCAGGAAGATGAAGAATTATATTCATATAATCTTATCAGATCGGTTTTTAAGCCAAAGTCTAAGGAGCCTCAGCCTGATGCTTCGCCAGATGATAATGACAGAAGTGTAGATGTAGGTCATCAGGAGAGACTTCTGAACAAAGTGAGGGAAGAACTGGCAGATTATTTTGCAAATCCTTCAAAAGAAGAAGCTGAAAGACATATGGTATGGGTGGAAGTACCGGTGTGGAGACTACAGGATGGGAAGAAGGTTTCTGATACAGAAAGAATACAGGTGTTAAATGTATTGGCATCTGATGTAAAGGAGATATTCAGGGAAATATATAATGGCCATGAGAAGTTTCCTGTAAAGCGTCTTATTGGCTATACATGGAGAGGTCAAAATTCAAGGAGCTTTCATAATACAGGGCGTGCCATAGATATAAATCCGGAAGAAAATCCTCAAGTGGATATTGATGGAAGGGTGCTTGTAGGTAAAAAATGGGATCCACATGAAAATCCTTATTCCATAAAGCCTAATGGTGATGTTGTAAAGGCGTTTAGAAAAAGAGGCTGGGTATGGGGTGAAAAATTTAGAAAGAAAGATTATATGCATTTTGGATTTAAGGAAATGTAAAAAAGCTAGTCAAAGCAATTGAATTAATAACAGTTGGAAGAATTTTATAAATAAAAAACTGCAGAGAGGGAATAAATAAAAAAATGGTTACTTTTCCGGAGAAAAGTAACCTGATAAGAACTCCGTAGAGACTTATCTCGCTCACTATGAATTAATTATACTATGTTTTTATATAAAAAGCAATACACAAAAAACTAAAAATTAAAAAAAGGAAAAAAATGTCTAATAAAACCCCTAAAACTTATGAAGAACAATTAGAAATATTAAAAAAAATGGGAATACCTAAGAGATGGAAAAATATAATAAAAAAATAAAAAAAGATCTCTTAAAAGAAAAAATATAAATAATAGACATAAAATAAAAATATATTTATTCATTTATTAAAATTTCACTTATGTAAAACAGTCATTTATTAAGAAAAAATCAAAAACTCGCTAAAGGCTCAGACATTGATTTTTTCTAAATTCATTTTCTGTTTTACATTGTGAAATTATAAATAATTCATAAATATATTTTTTTTACACTTTGTATATGTTTTTTAGATAATCTTTTTTACATTTTTTACAATGTTTTCAATATCTTCAATACATTGTAAGTGATTCTCCCTTGAAAACATGTGTGAAAATAGAAGTTCGAGATTTTCTTCAAAATTTTCAGGTAAAATTTTACATTGTTTCTTACAAAGCTGAATCAATCTTTTTTCTCCCGGATGAGTAAGACTGTTTATGGCAAAAATCATATCAAAATATGAAGCAAGAAATTCTGAAATTCTATGATTAACACTCACTGAATCCCCTCTTTCTATGGCTTTTTTTATCTGGTTAGGGTATGCAGGTAATGATGAATCAATAAGCTTCAGCTGATGATTTATAATGTTTTTCTTCAACTGTTCAGGGTAATCAAATGAATACTTTTCCTTGTATTTTGTCAGATTTCCATTTTTATCGTATAAAATCCTGCATGTACGCAAATTATGCCACATGCATGTAGTATATGAATTTCTGGCCTGACATTTTACAGCTACATCTTCAATATCCTGCATAAAATCTTTCATATTTCTATAAAGAATATCAATTTCTATTCCGTTATTTAAAATACAATTGTCTTCGTATTCCCAAAAATGATTTCCTATTTCCATATATTTACAAAATTTATTTAAAATATTTTTTCTATCTTTTTCATCGACAGGCGAATTTACATATACATATACATCGTAATCTGATTTTTCATCATAATTTTCTCCCGCTCTTGAACCACCAAGGGCAATTGCTTCAACTTCCTTTAGTTCAGATAATTCTTTGAATAATAATTCTACCATTATTCGCTTCCTCCTGTTATTATTTCCTGAATTTATTTATAAAATTATAATATAAAAAAATAAAATTATCAAATGGAAACAGAGGTAAATTAAGATTTACCAAATGGAAAAATGAAAAAATAGAGCTTGACAAAACTTAAAAGAAACTATAGAATAACCTTACAAAAATAAAATATA
>NZ_KI272875.1:8959-9985 GCF_000469505.1 Leptotrichia sp. oral taxon 215 str. W9775
CTTACAAAAATAAAATATACAGAAGAGGAGGTAGTAAATATGAAAAATCATCCACTCCAAACTCTACTGAAGTTAAAATTATGATAAATCATGGTAAAGAGAATTTAAAAAGAGGTGTATACTAATGAACTATTTAAAAAAAATAATTATTTTTTTTCTGATTGGTATCAGTGTAAATTGTAAAGAAATAGCTAGAATAAATAATAATAATAATAATATAAGAGATGATAAAAATAGGTTAAATATGGAAATAGAGAAAGATGAAAAAATAAAAATATTAAAAACGAAACAAAAATTGTCTTTAGTTTCTAAAGTATATACAGCACCAAATTTTATTATTTCAAATTATTCTTTTTTAGTAGATAAAAATAAAATAAAAGAATTTGTTATTAAGGAAGATAAACTGGAAAGTTACAATAAAGAGATTAAAACTTTAATACAGCAAATAGAAAAAAAAATGTATTTATCTAAGTCTATTTCAGGAGGGATTAACAAACCTGATTTTTTTGTTAGTCAACCAAATGTTTATACACAGAAAATTGATTCAGAATTTATTGTCTATTTGTCTAAAGATTTTAATTATTATTTAGATTTGTATGAATATGAAAAAATGAAAAAAAAGATGGAAAAAATAGATGATTTTCAAGATAAGTTAAAAAAAATAGAAGAAGTAGCAGAATATATTTATTCTAAGAAAGAAGAGTATGAATCTATAGTTAATTACGATTCTAATTTTAGGATTTATTTAGATTTGCATAAATATTTAAATTTTTCTGAAGAAGTACCTTTTGAAGATTGGTTTCTAGATACTTATTACTATTCTTTGAACGAGGATTTAATAAAATTGTATAATTTACTTGAAAATAATAAAAAATAGAAAAAGTTAATACAGAAAAATTTTAAATTAGAAATTGAAAGTGAGAGTTGAATTATAAAATTTCAAATAATCGTTGTTGTAAAAGACAGTAGTTATTTTTCTCATGTTTTAAATAATTTTAGATTTAATAAAAAGAAGAAAATAAAGAA
>NZ_KI272875.1:10085-11620 GCF_000469505.1 Leptotrichia sp. oral taxon 215 str. W9775
CAAATGCAGACAGTCTGAAAAATTATCAGGCTGTCTGTTTTCTAAAAAGTTTAGTAATCGGAATATCTAGATTTTGTGAAAGGAAAACATTAGAAATGAGGAAAAAATTATTACGGCTTTTTATACCAGTTTTTTCATGTTTGAAATTTTACCTTTATTATTTAATCTGTTAACATTAAAATTAGAGTATAATATAAATGATGAAAGTTTAAAACTTTCAGAAAGTTACAGTATAAACAGACAGTGATTTTAAAAATTACACAGTACTAGTATATATTCGAATAAAAAGTAGAGAGGTTAAAGAGAATAAATTTCAAAAAGATGATATAATATAAAAAACATAGGGAGAAAAAAATGATAAAAAAGATATTGTATTTAATAACTGCTATTAATATATTTTCTTTAACAGAATATGAAAAAGAAATATTAAAAAAATAGAAAATACAAGTTACAGTTGCGATGTTGGGGATGAAAAAGTAATAAAAATAAAAGGAAAGGATTTTGTAGGACATATAAATGAAAAAGGAGAATTTTATGGAGAATTACATTTTCCAAAAGAAGATAACATAAGATATTGTTTCTTAAAAGATGAATATAAAGTTTATTTAAAAAAAGAAGACGGTTTTTATCTCAAAAATTTTAAATTTAATGATGAAATTTTTAAATATGGAAATGAACTATATCAGTATATAAACCCTGAAGGAAATGTTATAGTTTTTGAAAAGAAAAATGATAAATTTGAAAGAATAGGAGGAGTTATTTTGCAAGTACCAAAGTCGTATAAATTAAGAGGAGATAGAAAAAGTGAAGATTTTTTTAAGTACAATAAGCTAGAAATAAAAGAAGAAGAAATTGAATAATAAGAGGGAAGAAAATGAAAAAGATAATATTAATATATTTATTAACTTCTATTTTTCTATTTTCTAATATAACTGAAAAATATATAAATATAATTCAAAAAAATGAAATCTTTACATGTGACATAAAAGAAAAAGTAATACCATTAATAGGGGAAAACTTTACAGGGATGTATTATAAGGGAAGACCATATGGTCTCTGGGAATTAAAAAATAAGAAAGTAAGGCAGTGTTTTCTTAGTAATGAAAGAAAATATTACTATGAAGATAGGTATTATATTGTCGATAATTCAGATTATTATTTCAAAATAGATTATCAAAAAAATATTTATATAATAAAAGACAAGAAAAATAAAGACAGAGTTCTGTACTTCGAGAAAAAAAATCAGAAATACATACAAAGATACGGTATATATGAAGAATTGAAATTACCTGAATCATTAGATGAACAGATGTATTTTAAGATAATAAAAAGAACAACTATAAAGGAACTAGAAGATTTTGAAGAAATTAAAAAAATTTTTCAGGAAAGGGAATAAAACAAAATAAACTCCTACAGAAGCAGTTTGAAAAGTTTTGGAGTAAGTTCAGGAGCTACAATTGGCTATGGACATAAAATACAGACTACTGGAAATGGCGGAAGTATTTCAGCAAGTAAAAGTAATCAAAATACAACTG